>JBOGTG010000025.1:0-14477 GCA_050692175.1 Candidatus Limnocylindria bacterium
GGCTCATCGAGCTCGCCACAGGAAAGACGTATGAGGCGGCGGTCCGGGAGCTTCTCTTCATCCCGCTCGGCATGGCGAAGAGCGGTTTCAACGCCGACGATGCAATCACGCACCGCGTCGCGGCGGGGCATGTCATCGTCGACGAGCAGCCCCGCGTCGCGCGGCCGTGGGCGTTCCCGCGTGCCACCACACCGGTGGGAGGCGTGATTTCGAGCGTGCGCGACCTCCTGACCTATGCGCGGTTCCACCTCGGCGACGGGCGCGTCCCGGATGGTGGCCGGCTCCTATCGGTCGGGTCGCTGGAGCTCATGCGCACTCGGTTGGCGCCCGCGGACAACGACCGCGCGGTCGGCATCGCGTGGTTCCTCCGGGAAGTGGGAGGGGTGACCATCCAGCAGCACAACGGCTCTGCGATCGGCCAGCAGGGTGTGCTCATGCTCGCGCCGGAGCGCGGCTTCGCGATCGCCGTGCAGACGAATTCAACGCGTGGCGCTCTGCTGCATCAGGAGATCAGCAGGTGGGCGCTCAAGACATTCGTTGGGGTAGAGGAGCCGGCGCCCAAGCACGTCCGGATGAACAAGACCCGGCGCGACGAGCTGGTCGCCCGCTACACCGCGGCGGGGTCCGATATCGAGCTCCGCGCCGGGGGCGACGGCGTGCTGCTGTACCGCTCGATCTATCACAACCTGCTCGGCATCACGCCCGCGCCAACCGACCCGCCCCCGTCTCCGGTCGCGTTCATCGGCGAGGATCAGTTCGTGTGCCTTGAAGGTCCCCTGAAGGATGTGCGCGGCGAGTTCATTCGCGACGAGAGCGGCGCGGTCCGCTGGCTCCGCTCCGGTGGCCGTGTCCACCGGCGACTCGACACATAGCGATGCGCCAATACCTGGACATCCTGCGCAAGGCACTCGAGGAAGGTGACGAGCGGTCGGATCGCACCGGCGTCGGCACCCGTGCGATCTTCGGCGAGGTCATGCGGTTCGACCTCTCCGCCGGATTCCCGGCCGTGACGACAAAGCGCCTCGCGTTCCGCTCGGTGATCGCGGAGCTGCTGTGGTTCCTCGCCGGAAGCTCCGACGTGAACGAGCTGAACGCTCTCGGCGTCCACATCTGGGATGGAAACGCGTTCGCCGAATATTGGCGGCCGCGCGCGCGATTCCCCGGCGACGCGGGGCGCAACTACGGACAGCAATGGCGCGACTGGGTCGGTCCCGACGGTAGACACGTCGATCAGCTGAGACAGGTAATCGGCACGATCCGCCAGCAGCCCGCGAGCCGGCGGATGATCGTCACCGCCTGGAATCCCGGCGAGATCGACGCCACATCCCTTCCGGCGTGTCACGCGCTCTTCCAGTTCTTCGTCGCCGGATCGCGTCTCTCGCTCCTCATGTACCAGCGGTCGTGCGACCTCGTCCTCGGCGTCCCGTTCAACATGGCTCAGTACGCCGTGCTCCTGCATCTGGTCGCGCGCGAGGTCGACATGGAGCCGCACGAGTTCGTGCACGTGCTCGCGGACGCGCACGTCTACCTCGACCACGTCGACGCGGCGCGCGAGCAGCTCGAGCGCGAGCCCTTTCCTTCGCCCACCCTCTGGCTCGACCCGGAGATGCGCGGGGTCGACGACGCCGTGGCCCGCTATCGCGACATCCTCGCGCGTGTCGGGCGCGGCGAGGCGCCCGGCCCGCTGCTCGACGGGTTCGCGAAGCTTCAGAACTACCAGCACCACCCGCCGATCAAGGCGAAGATGGCGGTTTGACAAGGCGCATCTCGTTCGTCTTGGCGTTCGACCGCAACAAGGTGATCGGCAAGGACGGCGGTCTCCCTTGGCGGCTTCCCGACGACATGAGGCATGTGCGTGAGGTCACGACTGGAAAGCCGCTCATTATGGGTCGCCGTACGTACGCGTCGATCGGCCGACCCTTGCCGAAACGAACGAACATCGTGCTCACGCGGGACCCCGCGTTTCATCCGGAGGGCGTCCTAGTCGCGCGGACGCCCGACGAGGCGCTCGCGCTCGCGGGTGACGTCCCGGAGGTGATCGTCTTTGGTGGTGCCGAGGTGTTTCGCCAGTTCCTCCCGAGGGCCGATCGCATCTACCTGACGCAGGTCGATGCGGATGTCGGCGGCGATACGTACTTCGACTTCGACGGCACCGACTGGCTCGTCGTCGAGAACACGCCGCATCCGGCCGACGAACGCCACCCGTATCCGTTCAATTTCCTCACGCTCGATCGCATTCGAAAGTCGTGAGCGCCGGCGCTGGTTTCGTCTGGGATCCGAGTCTCGCCTCCCACGTCTACCGGTCCGACCACCCGCTCAAGCCGTGGCGGCTGCAGGGAGTCCACGACACGCTGGGGCGGCTCGGCGCCTTCGCGCTCCCGAACGCGCGGGTCCTGGCGCCGAGGCTCGCGACGCGCGGCGAGCTCGAGCGCATCCACGACCCCGCGTACGTGGATGCCATCGCGCAGGCCTCGCAGGATCCCGAGCTTGACTACTCGGCGTGGGGCCTCTCCGCGTGGGGCGACACCCCGCCCTTCGCGGGCATGCACGAGGCGTCGCTTCTGACGACCGGGGCCTCGCTCGTCGCGATGGAGGACGTGATCGCCGGTCGGTCGCGCGTCGCCTTCAACGGCGCGGGCGGGCTGCACCACGCGATGCGGCGGCGGGCGTCGGGGTTCTGCATCTACAACGACCCCGCGATCGTATGCGGCCTCCTCGGTGACCGCGGGATGAAGGTCGCCTACGTCGACATCGACGCGCATCACGGCGACGGCGTGCAGGCCGCGTTCTACGACACCGACCGGGTGCTCACGATCTCGCTGCACGAGTTCGGCATCATCCCGCGGCTTGGCCGGCCGTTCTTCCCCGGCACGGGAACGGCCGACGAGCGCGGCACCGGGAAGGGCGCCGGGTACAGCGTCAACGTCGCGCTCCCGCCGTACACCGATGACCTCGCGTACATGCGCGCGTTCGACGCCGTCGTCCCGCCGCTCCTCGAGCGCTATCGCCCGGATGTCCTCGTGACCCAGCAGGGCATCGACGCGCACTTCACCGACCCGCTGACCGATCTTCAGCTCTCCACGCACGCGCGGGAGCACGTGGTGAGCTGGTTCGCGTCGACTCCATATCCGTGGGTCGCGATGGGAGGCGGCGGCTACGACCTCGACGCGGTACGACGAACCTGGTCGATGGAGTACCTCATCATGCTGGGCGCTCCGGTGCCTGAAGCGCTGCACGACGACGATCCGCCCGTCCTCGGCGGCCGCGCGCGAACCGCAGTGGACGCCGCGACCGACCAGGCCACGCAAGAAGCGCTCGCCGCCGCGTTCAAGTGATCGCGACGGTCGCCGAGCGCTGGCGACCGAGAGCATTCGCCTCCTGGGCACTTGGCGCCAGCACGTTCTGGGGTCTCGCGTGCGTCCCGATCGCGATGGTGTTCTCGACGCTCAGCGCCTATCGCCTCTCGCTGACCGTTCACGTCGACGACATCGTGTTCGGTCCGACTCGCAGCGCGATCGTCGACGCGCTCCTCCTGGCGGTCGGAGTGGAGCGCACGTCGGTCCTCATCTACGTGCTGCAGCGATCGTTCGATGCGCTCATCGTCGCGGCCGCGCTCACGCCCATCTTTCTCTGGCTCCTCGGCTCGAGCGCGATCCACGCGGCAGCCCGCTTTCGCGGGTTGCGCGGCCGGCCGTACCGGCCGCTCCTCGTGCTCTTCGGCTACGCGGAGCTCCTCTACCAGGTGCCGACCTCGCTCGCCGGGATCGCGTTCGCCGGCGGACCTCTCACGATCGTCGCCGATGTTGTGAGCGTCGTGATGCTCGTGTGGTTCGCGCTCGTCGTGCACCGCGCGATCCAGCTGCATTACGGGGTGCCCGGGGATCAGGCCCTCGGGATCTTCCTGCTCGGCGGCATCGCCTTCTACCTGCTCCCGCTCATCATCATCGCGATCCTGCTCGTCGCGATCGTCGTGGCGGCGGCCATCCTGGAGTACTTCTGAGCGTGGCACGGCTGTGGGCGATATGCCGGAGCCGGTGCCCGAGATGCCTGGAGGGGCTCGTGTGGCGCGGGATGTTCTCGATGAACGAGAGGAGCGAGCTACTGCGGGCAGGCGCGGAGCGCACTGCCCAAGCAGCAGACCGGAGGAGCGATAGCGTTCATCTGGCGCTACTCGCGCGTCGTGTGGCTGCAACTCAACTGGCTCATCCGGTCCCGACGCCGTGAGGCGCTAACGTGACGGGCGTGACGCCAGCCTGGACGCCGACCTCCGCCTACATCGAGCGCAGCCGTCTCCGCGCGTTCGCGATGAAGAACGGCTGCCCCGACTACGCGTCGCTCATGCGCTGGTCGATCGAGGACCTCGACGGATTCTGGGCTGCGACCGAACGCGACCTGCACATCGCCTGGCGCACGCCGTACACGCACGTGCTCGACACCTCGCGTGGCATTCCCTGGACGACCTGGTGGACCGGCGGTCGGATGAACTATGTCGCCACGGCGCTCCGGCATGCAGACGACGGCGACCGCGTCGCGGTCATCGCCGAGGGCGAGGAGGGCACGGTCCGCACCCTTACCTATCGCGAGCTCTCCGAGCAGGTCGCGAGCTTCGCGTCGGGCCTGCGGTCCCTCGGCGTAAAGCATGGCGACCGCGTCGCGGTCTTCCTCCCACTGACTGCGGAGTGCGCGGTGGCGGTGCTTGCGATCGGCGCTATCGGCGCCGTCCTTATCCCGATCTTCTCCGGATACGGCGCGGAGGCGATAGCCGGTCGCTTACGTGACGCCCACGCGAAGGTCCTTGTCTGCGCGGACGGTTTTTACCGTCGCGGGCAGATCGTCGCGATGAAGGAGACCGCGGACGAGGCGGCGGACGGCGCGCCTTCGGTCGACGCGGTCGTCGTCGTCAACCGCGTCGGGCGCGCGTATCCGCGGCGCGGCCGCGACGTCCCCTGGTCGGACGTCACGCACACCGGCGCGGTGCTGGACGTTGCCGACACGTCTGCCGAAGACGCGTTCATGGTCATCTACACCTCCGGGACGACCGGCAAACCGAAAGGCGCTCAGCACGTGCACGGCGGCTTCCCGGTGAAGGCGGCGCAGGACCTCGCGCACTGCTTCGATCTTCAAACTGGCGACGTGATCCTCTGGTCGACCGACATCGGCTGGATGATGGGCCCCTGGCTCATCGCGGGTGGGCTCATGCTCGGCGCGACCATCGTCCTGTACGACGGAACGCCGGACTTTCCCGATGCGTCGCGGATGTGGTCGCTCGTCGAGCGCCACAAGGTCACGCATCTGGGCATCTCGCCGACAGCAATACGTGGCCTGATGCGATCCGGAGAGGATCCGGTCCGCGCGAACGACCGCTCCTCGCTCTTCGTGCTCGGGTCGACCGGCGAGCCGTGGAACCCGGATCCCTGGTGGTGGTACTTCCGGAACGTCGGCGAGTCGCGCTGCCCGATCATCAACTACTCCGGCGGCACCGAGATCTCGGGGGGCATCGTCGGCTGCACGACATGGACGCCGATCCAACCAAGCTCGTTCATCGGGCCCTGCCCGGGGATGGACGCGGATGTCGTGGACGAGAAAGGCCAGCCGGTGCGCGGCGTGGTCGGCGAGCTCGTCATCCGCAAGCCGTGGCCGGGCATGACGCGCGGATTCTGGGGCGATCGGCAGACGAGGGACGGCCGCTACTTCCAGACGTATTGGGCGAAGTTTCCCGAGGTCTGGGTTCACGGCGACTGGGCGCGCATCGACGACGAGGGCTACTGGTACATCGAAGGGCGCAGCGACGACACGCTGAAGATCGCCGGCAAGCGTGTCGGGCCCGCCGAGGTCGAGTCTGCGGCCGTCGCGCATCCGGCGGTGTCGGAGGCGGCCGCGATCGGCGTGCCGCACGAGATCAAGGGCGAGGCAATCGTCGTCTTCGTCGTGCCGCGCCCGCTGCACCATCCGACCGACGAGCTCGCGCGGTCGATCCAGGACAAGATCGCGGAAGTACTCGGCAAGCCGCTGCGGCCCGAGGCCGTCCGTTTCGTGACGCAACTGCCGAAGACGCGGAACGCGAAGATCCTCCGGCGCGTGGTACGCGGCGCCTACCTCGGCAAGCAGGATCTGGGTGACCTGAGCTCGCTCGAAAACCCGGCAGCCATCGACGAGCTGCGCGGCCTCGCCGGTCGCTGATTGGAGCGAGAGCGGCCGCCCTGCGGCGGCCGCTCCATATCGCTTGAGTTACGTGGTGCGGGGCGAAGTGATCGCGCGGACGATCGCGACGATCAGCGCTGCGATGAGGAAGAAGAACGCGACAGCGAGAAGCGCGGCGAGGTCGAGCACGGGCGGGCCCGACGGCTCCGGGAAGATGCCCTGGAACGGCCGGACAAGCGGCTCCGTCAGGCGATAGAGGCCCGAGACGAGAGGCTGGTTCGCGTTCGCACCGAAGAGCTTCAGGATGAAGCGGAACAGCAGCAATACCTCGAGGACCGTGAAGAGCAGCGTGACGATGCGGGTCACCGCCCATACGGCGTCGTTGCGAGCGACGGTCGTCGGTCCGACGTTTACGTTCGAGCCTGCTGTCGGCGTCGTATACGCGGGACGTTCGACGATGCGCTCGCGCTCGTAGCGCTCGACGCGTTCCGTGGTGTCGTGGTCGTGGCGCGGTGCTGATGTAGCCATGCCGGATGGGGCAGCAGGTGGCATGCCAAATCGTTAACCTGCCAAGCTGCCGTGGATTTTCCTTTCGCACACCGACAACGGGTCCGCTTTGGTGAGACGGACCTGCAGGGGGTCGTCTACTACGCGAACTACCTGTTGTTCGCGGAGGTCGGCCGCGTCGCTTTTCTGCGGCAGCTGGGCATCGCGTACGAGCGCGATCTGCTCGCGCACGACATCGACTTCACGATCGGCGAGGCGCGCGTGCGTTACCACGCGCCGCTCCGTTTCGACGACGAGTACGACATCAAAGTCCGCGTCGGCGAGATGCGCCACTCGTCGTGGACCTTCGAGTACGCGATCGATCACGCCGACGGGACGCACTGCGCCGACGTTTCGACGATCCAGGTGATGCTCGACCGTAAGACCTGGCGGCCGACCCGCATACCCGGCGCGCTGCGCGAGATCCTCGAGCGCGCGAAGGCGCCCTGATGGACCCCGTCCTTCCCGAGGAGCTCGTGATGCTTCAGCGGTCCGTCCGCGAGTTCGTCGACGAGCAGCTCGCACCGCTCGAGCGCGAGATCGAGGACAAGGACGAAATCCCGCGACCGGTGATCGATGCGATGGCCGCGATGGGGCTCTTCGGCTTGGGCTTCCGCGAAGAGCTCGGCGGTCAGGGTTTTGGCAAGCTCGGCTACTGCGTCGCGGTCGAGCAGCTCGCTCGCGCGAATGCGTCGCTCTGGAATGTGATCGGCGGCTCGGCCGGCCTCTGCGGGACCGCGATCGATATCGGAGGACCCGACGCGCTCCGCTCGCGCTATCTGCCCGATCTTCTGTCGGCCCGAAAGATCGGCGCCTACGGTCTCTCCGAACCGGGCGCGGGCAGCGACGCGGGTGGGCTCAAGACGACCGCGCGCCGCGACGGCGACGGGTACGTCCTCGATGGGGCGAAGACCTTCATCACGAACGCTCCGATCGCCGACGTGTTCGTGATCTTCGCAACGCTCGACCCGAAGCAGGGCTCGAAGGCGATCACCGCTTTCGTCGTCGACCGCGCGACGCAAGGTCTCGAGGTCGGACGGAACGACGCGAAGATGGGCCTGCACGGCTCGACGACCGCGCAGCTCTACTTTCGCGAGATGCGCGTGCCGGCCGCGCAACGCGTCGGGGAGGAAGGAAAGGGGTTCGCGGTCGCGCTCGCGACTCTCGATTACGGCCGCATGGGGCTCGCCGCGCACGCGGTCGGGGCGGCGCAGCGGCTGCTCGAGGCCTCCGTCGCGCACGCCAAAACGCGCACGCAGTTCGGGCGACCGATCGGGACGAATCAGGCGATCCAGTGGCTCCTCGCGGATGCCGCGATCGACGTCCACGCAGCCCGGCTCATGGTGTACGACGCGGCGTCGCGGGCCGACCGCGGCGAGCGCGTCACCGACCGCGCCTCCAAAGCGAAGCTCTTCGCCACCGAGGCCCTCGGACGGATCGCCGACGCGGCGGTCCAGATCCACGGCGGCATGGGATACATGCGCGAGCTCTGGATCGAACGGGCGTACCGGGACGCCCGTATCTACCGGATTTACGAAGGCACGAGCGAGGTCCAGCGGATGGTTATTGCGCAGGGGCTCCTTGCGGACACCTAGCACCATTTCTGGAGTCAGTTGTGGATAACCCCATGAATACGGTGGATAAGAGGCCTCCGGGGCGTGTTTCTGTGGACAACCCACCTATACCGCCAGCGTCCGCCGCTGACATTTGGCGCGTCCCGGTCAGCGTTTGGCGGGCCAGACGGGCCCTGGACAGGGGCGATCTGGAGGCCGCCCGGACGCTCGTGGCGCCGCTTCTGGCACGGTTCGGGACCATCACCTTCGTGCGCAAGCTCGCCGCGGAAGTCCTCTACGCGTCGGGCGATCCGCTCTCGGCCGCGTCGCTGTTCGAACAGGCGGCGAAGCGGCTGCCGCACGACCGCGCCATCGCCGTGGGCCTGGTCGCGTCGTACGCCGCGCTCAACCGAGCGGGCGACGCGCGCCGCAGCTCCGCACTGCTGCCCGATCACATCGACGCTCGCCTCGCGCTCGCGTGGTCCGAGCTCGTTGCGCTCGGCGGCGACCGGGAGCGCGGGTCGGCCCTGGTCGCCGAGATCGCGAAGGATCCCGAGCGAACACGCTCGGCCGAGCGCGTCGCGATGCATCACGCGCTGGAGGCGATCGTGTCCGCACGCGCCGGTGACCGCGACGCCGTGCGCGCGAAGCTACGGGGCGCGGAGAAGGATTCGGCGAAGCTGCGGCCGGGCGACCGCGCCTTCCTCAGCTATCTGGGCGGCGTCGCCTTGCGAGAGGCCGGTCTCACCGACGACGCTCGCGCGACGTTCGCGCTGGCGATGGATGCGTCACCCGAGTCGATCGGTGCGGCACTCGCACGACGCGAGCGCGCAAACCTGGGCTAAGTCGCCCGCCCGGGTCCGGCCATCATCGGAGAAATATGCCTTGACAGGAATATTCCTGTGGGGGTATATATGTCCTCATGCAAGCCACGTTGAGCGCCCTGGCGGAACCGAACCGGCTCGCGATCGTCGAGCTCCTTCGGCGCAAGCCGCGCGCCGTCGGAGAGATCGTCGAACGGCTGCGGCTCCGGCAGCCGCAGGTCTCGAAGCACTTGCGCGTGCTGAGCGACGCAGGGCTGGTCGGGGTCCGTGCGGTCGCGCAGCAGCGCATCTACAGCCTTCGGGCGGAACCGTTCAAGGAGCTCGACGTGTGGCTGGAGCGTTATCGACGGACCGTGGACGAACGATTCGATCGCCTCGACGACATCCTTCGCGAGAAAAAAGAAAAGGGGAACAAAGGACATGGCCACAGCGAGTAGCACTACGACCAAAGTGACTCTGCCCTCGGACCTGGAGATCCTCATCACGCGAGAGTTCGACGCTCCGCGGGAGCTGGTGTTCCAGGCGATGACGGATCCCGACCTCATCCCGCGGTGGTGGGGTCCGCGAAAGGACACGACGGTCGTCGACAAGATGGACGTTCGGCCCGGTGGCACCTGGCGGTTCGTCGTGCGCGAGCCGGACGGGACCGAGTATGGCTTCCGCGGCGAGTATCGCGAGATCGTTCCAAACGAGCGGATCGTGCAGACCTTCGAGTGGGAGCCGATGGCCGGCCACATCTCGCTCGAGACCGCCGTCTTCACCGAGCACGAGGGACGCACCCTACTCACCAACCGGACGCGGTTCTCCTCCAAAGAAGACCGTGACGGAATGATCCAGAGCGGTATGGAGACCGGGTTGCGCGAGACCCACGACCGGTTCGCCGAGCTGCTCACCGAGCTTCGCGCGAAGGACGGAACCTCGCGCTAGGGCGCTGCCGTCACCCGTGCCGCCTAACTGGCGGCGCGGGATCGACGGAGTAACGTCAGGAAGTCCGCCACCGGCGTCCGTACGTCTGATGGCCACGATCGGACGGCGCACCGGCGGTGCACCGATGACTCGGACCGGGCGGAGGGCGCGGGACCGGATAGTGCGTGCATTGGGGGTCGCGCTGCGGTGTGGCGAGGTGCCGAGCACGGTGATGATTCGGTGAAGTCGCGCTAGGTACCGACGACAACGCCCCCATCGACCGAGAGGACGACCCCGTTGATGAACGAGGCCTCGTCCGACGCGAGGAAGAGGTACGCGTACGCGACGTCCTTCGGTTCGCCAAGACGCCGGACTGGAGTGCGCTCGACCATCGTCGCGAGGATTTTCTCTGGCATCTGGCGGACCATCTCGGTGCCGATGAATCCGGGCGCAACCGCGTTCACGGTGATCCCCTTAGGGCCGAGCTCGCGCGCCCAGACCTTCGTCATGCCGATGACGCCGGCCTTCGTCGCGACGTAGTTCGTCTGCCCGAAGTTCCCGTAGAGGCCGACCACCGAAGAAGCGTTGAGGATCCGGCCAGAGTGCTGGCGGATCATCGTCGGTGCCACCGCCTGCGTGCACGCGAAAACGCCGCGCAGGTTCACCGAGATCACCGCATCGAAGTCCGCTTCGCTCATGACGCCGGTGATCTCGTCCCCCTTCGACTTCACGAGCTGCGCGTCGCGCAGGACGCCCGCGTTGTTCACGAGAACGTCGATGCGTCCGTGCACCTTCGCCACGTCGGCCGCGGCCTTCGCCGTAGACATGACATCGGTCACGTCGACGCGGGCGTCCGCTCCGTCCGCGACATCCCACGTGATGACTGTGGCGCCGGCGTCGCGGAATACACGTGCCGTTTCGGCGCCGATCCCGCGCGCACCGCCGGTCACGATGGCGATCTTGCCATCGAGCCGGAACATCTAGCTCTCTTCCTCGGACGGCTCGCCCCAGCCCTCGTCGGACTCGAGCTCGTCCGCGTAGGGCTCCGGCTCGAGCCCAAGATCCTCGATGACCGCGACGAGGCTGTTGCGCTGCTCGGGCGGCGTCGTGCGGATCCATCCGCGGACCACGTCGTCGAGGCTCACGCTCGCGGCGCCGCGCTCGCTCGCGACCAGCTCCGCCTCGTCGTGCGCGGCGGCCTTCGCGAGCTCGCGGATCGTGTCGGGCACCATGCGGCAGAGCGTCGCGAGCACGCCCTCCGCGGTCTCATCCCACTCCATCGCTAGGCGATCGCGTCGATGCCCGTGGCAAAGCGACCGATGATGAGCTTCTGGATCTGCGTCGTCCCCTCGTACAGTCGATTCACGCGCGCGTCGCGCCAGTAGCGCTCCACCGGGAACTCGTCGGAGAACCCATAGCCGCCGTGAATCTGGATGGCGTTGTCCGCGGCGCGCTGCGCGGACTCGGACGCGTAGAGCTTGGCGATGCTCGTCTCGCGAGTGTTCGGCCTTCCCTTGTCCTTGAGATCGCCGGCGCGCCAGACGAGGAGCCGCGCGGCCTCGGTCTCGACGACCATGTCGGCGATCATCTCCTGCACGAGCTGATGCCCTGCGATCGGCTTTCCGAACGTCTTGCGCGTCGTCGCGTACTGCACCGACGCGTCGATGCAGGCTTGCGCCACGCCGACGGCGCCTGCGGCGACCGAGTACCTGCCTGAGTCGAGCGCGGCCATCGCGACCTTGAAGCCCTCGCCGATCTCGCCGAGACGGTTCGCATCGGGGACTCGCAAGTCGTCGAGGATGAGCTCGCTCGAGTCCGACGAGCGCAGCCCGAGCTTCCCGTGCAGTGCCTGGCTACCGTACTGCTGGCGGTCGCGCTCCAGCACGAAGGCGGTGATGCCCTTGGACTCCTTCGAGGGATCGACTTGCGCGAAGACGAGAGCGAGCTTCGACACCGAGCCGTTGGAGATCCACATCTTGCGGCCGTGGAGCACCCACGAGTCGCCGTCACGCTTCGCGCTCGTGCGGAGCTTCGTCGCGTCGCTGCCGACCTCGGGCTCGGTGAGGCCGAAGCAGCCGATGACCTCGCCCATGCAGAGCGACGGGAGCCAGCGCTGCTTTTGCTCCTCCGTGCCGAACTTGAGGATGGTCATCTCGACGAGCGAGATCTGCACCGAGAGCGTCGTGCGCACCGACGAGTCCGCGCGTCCGACCTCCTCGGTCACGAGCGCGTGCGAGACGTAGTCGAGGCCGATGCCACCGTATTTCTCTGGCACCGGTCCGCCGAGCAGGCCGAGCGGCGCCATCTTCCGCAGCACGTCCTTTGGGAAGATCTCCCCGCGATCGCGCTCGCGCGCTCCCGGCACGATCTCCTTGTCCGCGAAATCCTTCGCGAGCTTGCGGATGGACTGCTGCTCGGAGGTGAGGTCGAAGTCCACGCGGCTCCTAGGCGGAGGCGTGCTGCGCGGAACGCTCGCGGATCGCGAGCAGCGCGTCGATCTCGCCGATGTGGCCGAAGCAGCCCTGAAGGATGCGGTTCGGGCGGCGGACGGCCTTCGCCGCGGCCTCGTCATCGGGGAGGGTCCGGAGACGCTGCGCGAGCGGCGCGATGACCGAATCGACGTACTCGATGAGCTGGCCAGCCGAGAGGCGGGGGATCGCGAGGACCTCCTCGAACGTATACCCGCTCAGCGCGCCAAGCCCGTCGTCGCCGATGCCGCGCGGGTCGTAGCCGGTCCGCTCGGCCCAGCCGTCGGTGAACCACCGCTCGGTCGATGGCTGCGCGCCGGCGAGGACGCGCGTGAGCACGTCGATCCACCGGGCCATGTGCCAGACCGTCTCGCGCACGTTGTTGCCTCGGTCGTCGGCGCGCCACTCGAGCGCGTCCGCGTCGAGATCTTTGACCCGACGGCGTAGCCCCGCGCCGATGTCCTCGAACCACTTCGCCATGAGCTCGGTGTCGCGCACGGCCCGAGTCTATGGTGTGGCGATGGCCGACGAGCGTCGCCGCCCGTTGCGCGACGAAGAGCTCGCGCGCATCGCGCGCGCCGTCGATCCGCGTGCACGCGCGACGTACTCGGCGCCAATGCTCGGCGGAGTCGACGCCGCGACGTACGCGGTCGACCTCGACGTCGTGGGTGAGCGTCGGGAGCTCGTGGTCCGCATCCACACGTTGCCGGAGGAGCGCGATGGGGAGGCCGCGCGGCGGTACTGGAAGGCGATCAGCGGTATTCCAGTCACCGCGCCGGTGCTCCTCCCACGCGGAGTCCATCTCGACGCGGAAGGCTCGCTCGTCGGTCTTCCCTGCCTGGTGATGACGCGACTCTCCGGGACGCCCCTCGCGCGTCCGGCAAACGAAGAGAGTTGGATCGATCAGCTCGCGGCTGCCCTGGCCTCGATCCACGGCGTCGATGTGAGCGGTCTTCCGCCGGATTACCGCCGCGGGGTCACGCCTGCCGACCTTGTGGAGGCCAGCCTCGCACGCTCAGCCCCGAGGCATCTGGGAGATCTGTGGGACGAGGTGGCAAAGGCGCTGCGGTCGGCGCCGAATCCGACGCCGAACGGCGTGGTCCTGACGCATCACGACTTCTGGTTCGGCAACACGCTCTGGTCGGAGGAACGCCTGACCGGGATCGTGGATTGGGACGGCGCGCGGATCGATGATCCGGCATTCGACGTCGCCTATGCGCGTGGCGACATGCAGTTCTGTCTGGGGGGTGACGCCCCTGACCAACTGCTCGCGCGCTACGAAGCGCGGCGCGGTCCGCTGCGCGCCATGCCGTTCTGGGACCTCGTCGCGATGCTCCCCGCGTTCCGCTGGCTCAGCGACTGGGTCGAGGGCTATCGCGAGGTCGGCACGGACGAACTCACGGACGACCTCGCTCGCGAACGATTGGCTCTGTTCGTCCGCGCGGCGCTCGGCGCCCTCTAGACTCGCTCGGGCGTGATCCCGCTACTGCTCCAGAGCGCGATATTCATCGTCGTCGCGGGACTCTTGATCGCCGCTCTGTTCGTCGACCGGTCGGGAGTGCGCGGCCGCGACTATCTCGTCTTCGAGTCGCGCGCCGTGCTGTCCCAACGGCTCACGGTCGCCGCGTTCGTGCTCGTCATCGTCGAATTCCTCATCGGGACACCGCTGCTCGGGGCGGTCCTCGCGATCCTCGCGATCGTCTGGACGCTCTGGTGGCTTCCCGCCGAGCACCGGCGTTTCGATGTCAACGTGCAGTCGGTCTTCAACGCGGCACCCGAGGCGGTCGCCGCTGTGATGTTCGACATCTCCGAGCAGCCGCGATGGATGGATTCGATCGTCGCGACGCGGCTCGAAACGCCAGGGCTCCTCCGGAAGGGGAGCGTCATCCGCCAGACGCTCCGCGTCTCAGGGCAGGACCTCGTCGCGAAGCTCGTCGTGGTGGAGCTCGTTCCGTACGAGCGGCTGTTGCTCCAGGTCGTCGTCCGGCACGCGGAGCTCTTCGATCTCTTCGAGGTCCAGCCGCACGAGCAAGGCTCGC
>JBOGTG010000026.1:0-3611 GCA_050692175.1 Candidatus Limnocylindria bacterium
CGCTTGGCGAGGAACTGCCGGCGCTCATCGGCGACGCGCTTGATCTCTTCGATCCCGGCGTCGTCGAACCGCACCGCGTGCTCGCAGAGCAACTTCGGGTCCTCCTCGCGCTGCTCGACTCGCGCGAGCACGAGCAGAACCTCGTCAGTGCTCCAAAGCGGGGCCGTCGCCTCGTAGACCCGTGGAAACACGGTGACCTCGATGCTTCCGGTCAGATCCTCGACCTGCGCGAACATCATCAGCTGCTTGTTCTTGGTGATGTGCCTGCGCGCGTTCGTCACGACGCACGCGATCGTGACGAGGTCCTCGCCCGCCTCACTGAGCTCGGCCAACGCGACGAGATTCTCTACGTCTTTCATCCGCGGGGCGAGCGCGTTGAGCGGATGCGCCGAGAGATAGATCCCGAGCAGTTCCTTCTCCCAGGCCAGCTTCTCTTTCGGCGAGTCGATGAACTGGCTATTCGGGCCCGGAATGAACTTGGCATGGAGCTGGCCGCTGAATCCAAATTCCGCGAAGAGACCGACCTGCCCACTCGCTCGATCTCGCTGGCCACGCTGCGCCGTTTCGAGAACCTGATCGAGGCGATCCAGCTGCCAGAGCCGCGGGCCGAACTCGTCGCAGGCACCCGACCTGATGAGCGACTCGATCACGCGCTTGTTCGTGCGCTGCAGGTCCAGACGATCGCAGAAGTCATCGAGCGAGCCGAAGGCATCCCCGGCCCGGCGGCCCTCGACGATGGCCAGAGCTGCTCCCTCGCCGACGTTCTTGATGGCACCGAGGCCGAACCGGATGCCCTTTGGCGTGAACGCGAAATCGAGCTCCGACTCGTTCACGTCGGGAGGCAGGACCGCGAGTCCCATCCGCCGGCACTCGGCCACCGCGATCGCGATCCGGTCGGGCGTCCCCATCTCCGCCGAGAGCACGGCGGTCATGTATTCCGTCGTGTAGTTCGCCTTCAGGTAGGCGGTGTGGTAGGCGATGATCCCGTAGATCGCGGCGTGCGCGCGGTTGAACCCGTAGCGCGCGAACGGCTCGAAGTCTTTCCAGACCGCCTCGATGACGTCAGCGTGCACGCCGTTGCGGATGGCGCCCGAGACGAACTTCACCTTCTGCGCGTCGAGCTTCTCGCGGATCTTCTTGCGGACCGCGTAGCAAAGCACGTCGGCCTCGGCGAGCGTGAAGCCGGCGAGCGCCTGCGTGACCGCCATCACGTCCTCCTGATAGACCATGACGCCGTACGTCGCCTTCAGCACCGGCTCGAGCGTGGGATGGGCGTACGTCACCGGCTCCTCGCCGTGCTTGCGGCGGATGTACGTCGGGATGTAATCCATCGGACCGGGGCGGAAAAGCGCGACCATGGCCATGACGTCCTCGACCCGGTCGGGCTTGAGCTCGCGGATGTAGCGGCGCATCCCGGCGGACTCGAGCTGGAACATGCCCGTTGTCTCGCCCGAGCCGAGGAGCTCGAAGGTCTTCTTGTCGTCGAGCGGGATGTCCTCGCGCCGGATCCTGATGCCGCGCTTGCGCTCGATGAGCCGAAGCGCGTGCTCGAGGATGGTGAGGTTCCCGAGACCGAGGAAGTCGAACTTCAGCACACCGAGCTTCTCGAGCTGTTTGTCCTCGTACTGCGTCTGGAGCGCGTTGACGTTGCCCTTCGAGCGCTCCAGCGGAACGAGCTGGGTGATCGGCTCCCGCGAGATCACCACGCCGGCGGCGTGGGTCCCGGTCGACCGGACCAGGCCCTCGACCTTCTCCGCGAGGTCGAGCAGCCGCTGCACGTGCGCCTCCTGCTCGAGGTCGCGGAGCTCGGCGGACATGCGACGCGAGTCGGTGAGGTCGGTGCCGAAGGGAATTGTCTTCGCCACACGGTCCGCGTCGCCATACGGCATGCCGAGGACGCGGGCGACATCGCGTACGGCGGCGCGGGCGAGCATCGTGTTGAACGTGCCGATCTGGGCGACGCGATCGGCGCCGTACTTCTGCGTGACGTACTGGATGACCTCGTCACGACGGTCGCCCATGAAGTCGACGTCGATGTCCGGCGGTGTGAAGCGCTCGAGGTTCAGGAAACGCTCGAAGATGAGCCCGTACTTCAGCGGATCGATGTCCGTCATCCCGATCGCGTAGTTCACGACCGAGCCGCCGGCGGATCCGCGTACGGCTGTGAGGATCCCCTGCTCGTGCGCGAAGCGGATGAAGTCCTGAACGATGAGGATGTAGCCCGTGTAGCCGGTCTTCGCGATGATCGCGAGCTCCTTGTCGATGCGCTCGCGGAGCTCGGGGGTGATCGCGCCGTACCTCTCGATGGTGCCGGCCTCCGCGAGCGTGCGCAGCTGTTCCTCTGGAGTCTTCCCCTCGGGGACCTCGAAGTGCGGGAGCCGGAGCTCGCCAAGCGGCAGGCGCAGGTCGACCTTCTCCGCGATCCGCAGCGTGTTCTCGAGCGCCTCAGGGTCGTTCGGGAAAAGCTCGCTCATCTGCGCGGCCGTGCGCATGAAGAGCTGGGGGTTGTCGATCATCCTCAGCCGGTCGGGAGTGTCGATGGTCTTGCCGCTCTGGATGCACACCATGACGTCCTGCGCCTCGGCGTCATCCGCGTGCACGTAGTGGATGTCATTCGTGACGACGAGTGGGATGCCCGTTCGGCTCGACACCTCGCGCACGCCGTCGTTCACCCGCTCCTGCTCGGCGATGCCGTGCGACATGAGCTCGAGGTAGTAGTTGCCGTCGCCAAAGATGCTCCGGTGCTCCTCGGCCACCGCGCATGCCGCGTCGATGCCTTCGTCGGTGATGGCGCGGGCGAGCTCGCCCTGCAGGCACGCGGAGAGCGCGATCACGCCCTGGCTGCGCTCCCGGAGGAGGTCCTTGTCCATGCGCGGCCGGTAGTAGTAGCCCTCCAGGTGCGCTGCGGTCACCATCGCGACCAGGTTCTGGTAGCCGGTGAAGTCCTTGGCGAGCAGAACGAGGTGCCAGGGTTTGCCGTGGCCTTCGGAGCGCGGATCGCGGTCGAACCGGTTGTTTCGCGCGACGTACGTCTCGACGCCGATGATCGGCTTGATGCCGGCGTCGCGGCAGAGGGTGTAGAAGTCAATGGCTCCGTAGAGCGCACCGTGATCGGTGAGCCCGAGAGCGGGCATGTCCAGCGCCTTGGCGCGCCCGACGAGGTCGCTGAGTCGGGACAGCCCGTCGAGCAGGCTGTACTCGGAATGCGTGTGCAGATGTACGAAGTTCTTTGCGGTCAACCTGCCCCACGTGTGTGCCGCTCGAGGAAGCGCGGCGGTTAGAGGGAGTCTAGCGGGGGCCTTATCTAGTCGATTTCGTGACGTTCACGACGACCGCGCGGTGATCCGATGCACCGAGCGCCATCACCGTCCGCGGATTCGAGCCCACGACCCCGATGCCCCAGATGTAGTCGATGCGCTTCGGAGGATCGTCCATCGTGGTCGTCGGGCCGGCGGGTTCCGCGAGATCGCCGTAGCCCGCCTCCGAGAAGAGACTCATCTCCAGGGCGGAGGGCTCGGCGTTCATATCGCCGGCGACGATCGCGATCCGCTCGCCGTCCCATTCCCGCAGGATCGTTCGGACCTGCTCCTGACGGATCGCGCTCGAATCCG
>JBOGTG010000027.1:0-3586 GCA_050692175.1 Candidatus Limnocylindria bacterium
GGCGAGCCCTGGGCCGCGTCGCGAGTCCAGGTCGGGGAACTGGGCGTCAACGTCACGTCGCTCGTCACCATCGCGGCCGCCGGCGTACTGCTCGTGCTGTTCTTCGTCTTCTTCCGCTTCACGCGCGCGGGGATCGGCATGCGCGCGACCGCGATCGATCAGGAGGCCGCGCTCGCGGTGGGGATCCCCGTGCGGGGCGTGTTCGCGCAGGCGTGGATGATCGCCGGCGCGATCGCTGCGATCGCGGGCGTGCTCCTCGTAGCGTTCCCTGCGACGCTGCACCCGGGCGTCGGCTTCACCGCGCTCCGCGCGTTCCCCGCGGCGATCGTTGGTGGGCTCGACTCTGTGGGCGGCGCGGTGGTCGGCGGGATTTTGGTGGGGCTCGTCGAGGTGCTCGTGCAGGGGTACCAGCCGCAGCTCGCGCCCTGGCTCGGCAACAATTTCCACGTCGCGGCCGCGTACCTCTTGATGATCGTCGTCCTGGTGGTCCGGCCGTACGGGCTCTTCGGCACGCGCGTGGTGGAGCGCGTATGAGCCGCGCCCCCAGCCCGCTCGCCTCGGTGCCAGCTCTAAAGAGGATCGACGGACTCCGCACCTCCTACGCCGACGAGCTCGCGCTCTTCCGCGGAGTGGGGGGCTGGGCCGCGCTGGTCGGGCTCGCCGCGATCTACGTAGCGACGCCTCTCGTCATCGACGACTTCTGGCTCTCGGTGCTGAACTTCACGGCCATCGCCGCCATCGCGGCGATCGGCCTAAACCTCCTCACCGGCTTCACCGGGCAGGTCTCGCTCGGCCACGCGTTTTTCCTCGGCCTGGGCGCGTACACCGCGGGCTACCTCGGCGGCGATCTCAAGCTGCCGGTCCTCGTCTGGCTTCCGGCCGCCGGGATCATCGGTGCGCTGGTCGGGCTCCTCGTCGGTCCGTTCGCGCTGCGCCTGCGAGGCCTGTATCTCGCGATCGTGACGCTCGGCCTGGTCTTCGTCGGCGAGCACATCTTCCTGAACCTCCGGCAGATCACCGGCGGTCCGCAGGGGCGCGTCGTGCCGTCGCCGATGATCGGCGGGCTGAACTTCGCGGACCTCGGGACGAGCCTCGGTCTGTCGCTCACGCGCGAGCAGTCCTTTTTCCTCTTTGTCGTGCCGCTCCTGGTGCTCGCCGCGCTCGCGGCGAAGAACATCGTGCGGTCGCGACCAGGGCGCGCGTTCCAGGCCATCCGCGACCGCGAGATCGCTGCCGCGATCATCGGCGTCGACCGGGCGCGCTGGAAGGTCGGCGCGTTCGCGGTCTCGTCGTTCTACGCGGCCGCGGCCGGCGCGCTCTACGGCTCGTATCTCCGGTACATCACGCCGGGGCAGTTCGATCTTCTGCCGTCGATCCAATACGTCGCGATGATCATCGTCGGCGGCATCGGCACCGTGTACGGCTCGATCGCCGGCGCCTTCTTCCTCGTGCTCATCCCGCGGGTCGTCGAGGCGATCAGCCCGGCGATCCCGTTCGTTTCCCGCAGCGCCGCGGGCGCGGGCCTGAGCGTTTTCGTGTTGAACCAGCTGATCTTCGGGGCGCTCATCGTGCTCTTCCTGGTGTTCGAGCCGAGTGGCCTCTCGGGGATTTGGAGCAGACTGCGCACCTATGTGAAGACATGGCCCTTTTCGTATTAATGGGGAGGACAAGGCATGCGCGCAAAACCGTTCGTCGCGTTACTGATCGTCGCGCTACTGACCGCCGCCGGATGCCGCGCCGGTGACAACACTCCAGCGGCAACACAGGGTCCGATCAAGGCCGGCGTCGGCGTCGAGGGCCTGACCATCAAGCTCGCCGAGCTGACGCCGCTCACCGGCTCCGTCGCACTGATTGGAAAGCCGCTCACTCGCGGGCACGAGGTGTACTTCCAGTACGTGAACGAAGTCCTCGGCGGCGTAGGGAAAAACCTACCGAAGGAGCAGCGCTACAAGGTCGAGCTCATCACGCTCGATACGCAGTACCTGCCCGACATCCACGTCCAGCACTACAACGCGGTAAAGGAGAAGGTCGCGGTCATCGCGCAGTCGCTCGGCACACCGCACACAAAGGCGATCCTGCAGCAGATCCGCGACGACAAGATCGTCACCGGCGCCGCATCGCTCTCCGCGGACTGGTTCAAGGAGAAGTACGTCGTCGCGAACGGCGCGCCGTACATCGCGCAGGTCGCGAACGCGATGCAGTACCTGAAAGACAAGGGCGTCACGCCCAAGCTCGGGCTCATCTACCAGGACGATGACTACGGCGCCGAAGGCGTCTCTGGGATCGACTACGCCGCGAAGGCCCTCGGCTTCACCGTCGTCGCGAGGGCGAGCTACAAGCCGACAGACACCGAGTTCACCGCGCAGGTGAACACGATGAAGCAGGCCGGCGCCGACCACGTTGTCCTCACGACGACGCCCACGCCGACCGGGCGAGTCCTCGGCGCGGCTGCCGCGCTCCAGTACGCGCCGCGCTGGATCGGCACGTCGCCCGCCTGGATCGGTGCCCTCGTCGGCACGAAGGCGACCCCGTCGCCACTCGTACCCTACATGCAGCAGAACCTCTGGATCGTCACCGACCAGGGATGTGGCTGGGCCGACGTTGGAGCCGGCTGCGAAGGGTCGAAGCTCATGCAGGACAACCTCGCGAAGTACGCGAAGGACCAGCCCCCCGACTACTACTTCTCGTTCGGCTACGTCCAGGCCATGGGCATCCACGCGATCCTCGAGAAGGCCGTCGAACTGCGCGACCTCTCGCGCGAGGGGATCGCCAACGCGTTCGCGAACCTCAAAAGCGTCGAAACCGGCGGCCTGCGCAAGGCGCTCGCCTACGGCGCGACCTGCCAGGAGAAGGTCGGCGTGACCGGATCGACGATCTGGAAGATCGACACGACGCAACCCATCGCGCTCGCGACGGTCGCGGACGTCGACTCCAAGCTCGCCAAGGACTACAAGTACTGCCCATCGCACGTGAAGGCCGAGGGCTTCTTCGCCCTCGGCCTCTCACACCGGAGGTGTGATGGCGACGTTGTTCGAGAGGATGGCGGCCATGGCGCGAGGCGACGCGCCCCCCGCGCCCGTTGCGAAGCTCGTCGGATTCCGGCTGACTTCGATCGATCTCGGCAAGGCCGTGTTCGAGCTCGAGGCCGGACCGCAGCACGCCAATCCCATGGGCACGCTGCATGGCGGCATCATCTGCGACGTCGCCGATGCCGCAATGGGTACGGCGTACGCCTCGACGCTCGACGAGGGAGAGAGCTTCACGACGCTCGAGCTCAAGATCAACTTTCTGCGGCCGTTCTGGACCGGGAACCTCCTCGCGACGGGACGGGTGGTGAAGACCGGACGGACGATCGGTTTGAGCGAGTGCGACGTGACCGATGCCGAGGGACGGCTCGTCGCTCGAGCCATGAGCACGTGCATGACGCTCCGCGGCGATCTGAGCGAAGGCCGCTGATGGACCTGCGCGAGAATCGCGCCATCATCTGACCAGAAATCTGGTCAGGAGGCCCCTCGGTCAGATGGAGCGGGGGCCAGACCCTCACCTATGAGGAGGTCTTCGGCCAGAGGCGGCCTGGGAAGAAGCG
>JBOGTG010000028.1:0-6181 GCA_050692175.1 Candidatus Limnocylindria bacterium
GGGCGATGCTTCGCCGCGCGGCGCCCCGGCACGGCTCCCCGCCGGAACGCGTCGAGCTACGAGGTCTCGCGATCGACGTCGCGCGCCGTCGGGTCACGGTCGAAGGTACGGAGG
This sequence comes from Candidatus Limnocylindria bacterium, assembly GCA_050692175.1. Taxonomy (GTDB): domain Bacteria; phylum Chloroflexota; class Limnocylindria; order P2-11E; family P2-11E; genus 3-1-20CM-2-70-9. The sequence continues at coordinate 115 of JBOGTG010000028.1, forward strand.
TCGAGCTGAAGCCGCGCGAGTTCGATCTCCTGGCGCACCTCGCTGGTTCCCCCGGCCGCGTCTTCACTCGCGAGCAGCTCCTGGCTTCGGTCTGGGGCCTCGATTACTCCGGCGACCCGCGCACGGTCGACACGCACGTGAAGACGATCCGCGAGCGGCTCTCAGACGAAGCCGAGCGGCCGCGGTGGATCGAGACGGTCCGTGGGGTCGGTTACCGCTTCCGGGAAGGGACGGACTGACTCCGCTCGACATCGCGCGCGAGTTCGGCGACGTGAGCCCAGAGCTCGTCACGAACATCACGGAACGCTTTGAGCCGCGTCTCCTCGTCACCCACGACCGCTGCAGGATCTGGTAGGCCCCAGTGGCGCACTTCGGCCGTCCCGGGAAAGAGCGGACACGCTTCCTTCGCCTCGTCACACGTTGTGACCACGACGTCGAAGCGCTCGCCGGCGAGCTCGTCGACGGATTTGCTCCGCTGGGCGGAGATGTCGAGTCCGAGCTCGGACATCACCGCGACGGCCTCAGGGCGTAGCCGTCCGGCCTCGAGCCCGGCGCTTCGGACCACGACGCGGTCACCGGCCATCGACCGAAGAAGGCCCTCCGCCATTTGCGATCGCGCGGAGTTGTGCACACACAGGAAGAGGACCCTGGCTCGCTCCACGCCATCAATCATGCGGTACGACACGCTCTTTTAGACGTCCTGCGCACGTGCTTCACCGTCCCGACACATGCGCGACACACGCCGCACAACTGCGGCCGCGATGCTCGACGCAGGAATGTTGGGAGAAGAAAAGAAGATGAAGCTCCGTCTCGCGGCGAGTGCGCTCGCCATCGCCACCCTCATCGCGGCCTGTGGAGGGGCATCCACCCCGACTCCATCCGGAAGCACGACCGCATGCTTTCCAGTGAAGGGTCAGTGCCCAGGCGAGGCGACCTCGCTCAGCGGCGCGGGCGCGACCTTTCCCGCGGTGATCTACTCGAAGTGGATCGACGAATACAACCGGCTCACCGGGGTTCAGATCAACTACCAGTCGATCGGCTCGGGCGGAGGCATCAAGTCGATCAGCGACAAGACGGTCGACTTCGGAGCGACCGACGGTCCGATGACGGATCAGCAGCTCGCCGACGCGAAGGCGCCGATCCTCCACATCCCGATGGTCATGGGCGCCGTGGTCCCGACGTACAACGTGCCGGGCGTCACGCAACAGCTCAAGCTCACACCGGAGGCGCTCAGCGGGATCTTCCTCGGCACGATCTCGAGGTGGAACGATCCCAAGATCACCTCCGCGAACGCGGGGGTCAGCCTCCCCGATCAGGCGATCACGACCGTGCACCGCTCGGACGGATCGGGAACGACGAACATCTTCACGGACTACCTCTCGAAGGTCAGCGCCGACTGGAAGACCAGGGTCGGCGCGGGCAACTCGGTGAACTGGCCGAATGGCGTCGGAGGCAAGGGCAACGAAGGTGTCGCCGGCTCCGTGAAGCAACAGCCGTACTCGATCGGTTACGTCGAGCTCATCTACGCGATCCAGAACAAGCTCGGCTACGCGCAGATGCAGAACGCGAAGGGCAGGTTCATCGACCCGAACCTCGACAGCGTGTCGAAGGCCGCCCAGGGCATCACCCTCGCGCCCGACCTGCGCGTGTCGATCACCAACTCAGACAATGCCGACGCCTACCCCATATCCGGTTTCACGTGGATCCTCGCGTACCAGGAGATGCCCGATCAGCCCAAGGCGCTCGCGCTGACCAGGTACCTCTGGTGGAGCGTCACCGACGGTCAGGCCTTCGCCAAGGAACTCGGGTACGCGCCACTTCCGACAGAGGTCGTCGGCAAGGCCCAGGACAAGATCCGCTCGATCGCGAGCGGAGGCACAGCGGTACTACCGAAGGGCTAAGTTCGGTGCGATCTCGCGGCGACCGGATTTTCGCCGGGAGCGTGGGGGGACTAGCGATGCTGGTCCCCACCACGCTCCTCTTGATCACGGCGCTCCTGCTCATCGACGCGTTGCCCGCGATCCGGGAGTACGGCTTCACGTTCCTGGTGACCACGACCTGGGACCCCGTGAAACTCGTCTTCGGCTCCGGCGCTTACGTCTTCGGGACGCTCGTGACCACGGCGATCGCCGTCATCCTCGCCGCGCCGGTCGCCATCGGCGCGGCCATCTTCCTGACCGAGTACGCGCCGCGCCCTACGCGCGCGCCACTCGGGTTTCTCATCGAGGTGCTCGCCTACATCCCGAGCATCGTCTACGGGCTCTGGGGCTTCTTCGTCGTCGTGCCCCTCATGCGTTCGACGATCGAACCTGCTCTCCAGACGGCCTTCGGCGGCATCCCGATCTTCGGAGCGCTCTTCTCGGGTCCAATCGTCGGCCTCGATCTGCTCATGGGCGGCGTCATCCTCGCGATCATGATCCTGCCGATCCTGCTGACGGTGACTCGTGAGGTGCTCGCGGCTGTCCCGGCGTCGCAGCGCGAAGGCATGCTCGGGCTCGGCGCCACCCGGTGGGAGACAGTGACGCGGGTCGTTCTCCCCTACGCGCGCGCCGGGATAGCCGGGGCGATCATCCTCGGGATAGCCCGCGCCTTCGGCGAAACCATGGCGGTCACGCTCGTGGTCGGCAACAGCTCCACCGCGATCTCGCCTTCACTCTTCACACCGGGCTACACCATGGCCTCGGCGATCGCCAACCAATTCACTGAGGCCGACAGCGAACTGTACTTCAGCGCCATCGTCGAGATCGCGGTTGTGTTGCTGCTCGTCGCCCTGGTAGTGAACGCGGCCGCACGACTCCTGATCCGGCGCACCGGCGCGGCACGCGAGGGGCTCGTTCTGTGAACGCCGCGGTCACACTGCGCGCCGGCGTCGATCGGAATCGCGTGCTGCGGCGTCGTCACGTGCTGGAGCAGACGATGGTCGTGCTCCTCGGAGCGGCGACGCTCCTCGCCGCCGGGCTTCTTGTGGCGATCCTGGGCTACGTGCTCGTGCGCGGCCTGCCCGCGCTCGATCTCGCGTTCTTCACCGAGCGGCCCCGACCATTCGGCGTCGCTGGTGGCGGTATCGCCCCGGCTCTCATCGGCACGGTGATCATGGGCCTCGTCGCGGGTGCGATCGCGGTTCCCATCGGCATCAGCGCCGCGATATTCGTCGTCGAGTACCGGAGCGGGCGATGGGCCGAGGTGGTGCGCTTCGCCGCGGAGCTCATGGCGGGCCTGCCCTCGATCGTCGTCGGCGTCTTCGTATGGGCGTTCCTCGTGCGCGGCGTGATCGGCAACTACGCCGGCGTCGCCGGCGCCGTGGCCCTGGCGGTGATCATGATCCCGATCCTCGGTCGGACGGCCGAGGAGGTACTGCGCCTCGTGCCGAGCTCGCTTCGTGAAGCGGGGCTCGCGCTGGGTGCGCCCCGCTGGCGCGTGATCCTGAGCGTGGTGCTCCCGACCGCGCGGGCCGGCCTCGCGACGGCGGTGGTTCTCGCGATCGCGCGCGCCACCGGCGAGACCGCGCCGTTGCTTCTGACCGCCCTCGGCAACGTCTTCTTCAGCACCGATCTGTTCAAGCCGATGGCCGCGCTTCCCTTGCAGATCTACCAGTACGCCGTCGCGCCATACGACGACTGGCACACCAAGGCGTGGGGCGCGTCGCTGGTGTTGGTCGCGGTGATCGCCGTGATCAGCCTGCTCCTGCGACTGGTCATCCGCCGAGGGGCGGCATCATGATCGGCGCGAAGGAGCGAATTCCCGTGGCCGAGCGTCCCGTTTCCGTGCCGGCGACCCCCGTGGAAGCCGCGCCCGAGCCTGCGGTGAGGGTCGAGCGGCTCAATGCGTATTACGGATCGACCCACGCCGTCGGGGACATGACCCTTGAGCTGCCACCACAAGCGGTGACCGCGATCATCGGGCCATCCGGCTGCGGGAAGTCAACGTTCCTGCGGTGCCTGAACCGCATGCACGAAATCACGCCGAGTGCCCGGGTCACCGGCCAGGTGTTCCTTGGGCACGAGGACATCTACTGGCAGGGCGTCGATCCCGTCGAAGTCCGAGGGAGGGTGGGGATGGTGTTCCAGAAACCAAACCCGTTCCCGATGATGTCCGTCTACGACAACGTGGCGGCCGGTCCCCGCCTGCGCGGGTGGCGGCTCTCGAAGGACGAGATGGATGCGCTCGTGGAGCGCAATCTCCGGCGCGCGGCTCTCTGGGATGAGGTCAAGGACAGGCTGCGTCGGTCCGGGGCGACCCTGTCGGGCGGGCAGCAGCAGCGCCTGTGCATCGCCCGCGCGCTCGCGACCGATCCCGCGATCGTGCTGATGGACGAGCCATGCTCCGCTCTGGACCCCATCGCCACGTACCGAATCGAGGAGCTGGTCACGGAGCTCGCGACTGAGGTCACTTTCGTCATCGTCACGCACAACATGCAGCAGGCCTCGCGCGTCAGCACGCGAACCGCGTTCATGCTCGCGGGCGACGACGGCGTGGGCCGCCTCGTCGAATACGGCAGGACCGACGAGCTCTTTACCACGCCGAGCGACGAGCGTACCGAGGCCTACATCACTGGGCGGTTCGGATGAGCGCCGTGCAGCACACCGGTCGCTCCCGGGCATCGCTCGACGAGAGCATCGAGCGGCTGCGCACCGACCTGCGGCGCCTCGCGAGCCTGGTCGACGTCGCGATCGACCGAAGCGTTGCGTCCCTCGTGCGTCTCGACGAGCGCTCCGCCCAGCAGGTCATCGCCGACGACGCGGCAGTGAACCAGCTCCGCCACTCGATCGAGCAGGACGCGGTGCACCTCATCGCCACACAACAGCCGATCGCGTCCGACCTCCGTTTCATCATCGCGGTGCTCGCGATCGTTAGCGAGCTCGAGCGGATCGGCGACTACTGCGTCGGTATCGGCAAGATCGTTCTGCTGCACGAAGGACGACCGCTCCTCAAGCCGCTCATCGACATCCCGCGCATGGCAACACTCGTCCGCCAAGGGCTCCGCGCAGGCCTCGACGCGTTCATCACGAAGAACGAGCCCCTCGCGCGCGCCATCGCGGCGCAGGACGATGAGATCGACCGGCTCTACGACCAGATCTACCGCGAGCTTCTGACGTACATGCTGAACGACCCCAGCACGATCGACCGCGCGACATGGCTTCTCTGGGCGGCGCACAACCTCGAGCGGATGGGCGACCGCATTCAGAACGTATGCGAGCGGGCGGTCTACGAGGTGACGGGCAAGGTCGTGGAGTTCAGCGGGACGCCGCCGACGAGCGCCGCCGACCTCTAGCCGGTTCGGAGACCATCCGGACGCAATCGGCGGCCGTATCCTTTCATGAGGTGCGCCGTCTCCTCGCGATCGCGGTCTTCTCTCTCGCGGCGACCGGTTCGACCCTCGCGGGCGCCGGCCTCGTCGTGGCGCCGCACGTAGATCCGCTGGGGACGCCGGCCTTTCACGACCACGTGCTCGCCGCCTACCGCTTCCCCATCTTCCTGATGCGCCTTCAGCAGCTGTACGCGCCCAGCCAGAAGCTGGAGATGGTCTCGCCGCTCGCGACGAGCCTGGCCGCGGTCGCCATGGCCCTGTTGGTCTTCGCGTGGCCGCGACTACCGCGGCCGACACGGCGGCCGTCAGCAGACATTCCGGTCCCGCTCATGTCGCGCGCTCTCTGGAGCGCACCGCTTCTGCACGGCCCTCCCCGCCCTTAGACCCTCCCCCCGTCGCGACCCGAAGCAACGACCTAGGAGGGTCATATGTCACGTGTGCTCGCAGCAATGGCGACGTTCACCATCGTCGTGTCGAGTTTCGCGTTCGCATCGAACGTCGCGCTGGGACACGAACGCCGGATCGTCGGTCCGTACACGTTCGTGGTCGGCTGGATCGACGAGCCCGCGTACGTGAACTTCATGAACTCGCTAGACCTCACCGTGACCGAGACGAGCGGCGGTAAGGCCGTCGAGGGCCTCGACAAGACGCTCAAGGCCGACGTCACGTTCGGCGGCAGCGCCACGCCTCAGCCACTCACGCTCGCCGCCCGCTTTGGGCAGCCGGGCAAATACTCCGGCTTCGTGCTGCCGACGAGGG
>JBOGTG010000029.1:0-2620 GCA_050692175.1 Candidatus Limnocylindria bacterium
CATCCACACCGTCGGCGACCTGCTCTGGCACCTGCCCTCACGGTTCGACGATTTCTCGAAGTTCGTCCCGCTCCGGCGGCTCGTGCCGAACGCGACACAAACCGCCGTCGCCACGCTCGGTCGGATCTCGCAGCGGCGGACGGCGACAGGCAAGCTCATGACCGAGGCGGAGCTCGCCGAGGAGGACGGCACACCGACCGACGTACGCGCGACGTGGTTCGGGCGCGCGTTCGTGAAAGAGACGCACCGGGAGGGCGAGCACGTCCGAATCTCGGGGAAAGTCAGATGGTTCGGACGAACGCTTCAGTTCAGCCAGCCAACGCTCGAACGGGCCGATGCCGAAGCGGTACATACCGGAAGGCTGGTTCCGGTCTATCCGCTCACCGAGGGCATCAAACCCGGACAGATGCGGCGCTGGCTGCATACGGCGATCGAGGGCGGCCCGCGCCGCACGGGTGTGGTCGGCGAGGTGCCGGAGCCGCTTCCACCGAGCGTGCGGGAGCGTCATCGTCTCCCCGACATCGCGGCGGCGCTCCGTCAGGTCCACTTCCCCGACGACGACGAGCGACTGCTTTCGGCGAGGCGCCGGCTCGCGTTCGATGAGCTCCTCGTGCTCCAGCTCGCGCTTGCACAGCGCCGCGCGCGCTGGACCGCGCACGCTTCGGCGATCCCGCTCCGCGTACCGGACGCCGAGCTTGCGCGCTGGATCGCCGAGCTGCCCTTCGCACTCACGGCAGCGCAGCTACGTTCGGTCGAACAGATCAGGCGAGACGTCGGCAAGCGCGTGCCGATGTCTCGTCTGCTCGAAGGGGATGTCGGCGCGGGCAAGACCGTAGTCGCCGCACTCGCGGCAAGGATCGCGACGGCGTCCACGGCGCAGACCGCGCTCATGGCGCCGACCGAGCTACTCGCGGAGCAGCACGCGCGCTCGCTGGCCGCGCTCTTTGCGAACGGCGGTCCGAAGCACGCTCTGCTCACCTCGAGCGTCACCGGCGAGCGCCGGCGGGAGGTACTGGCTGGCCTCGCAGACGGGTCTATTGACGTCGCGGTCGGCACCCACGCGCTGGTCGAGGAGCACGTCGCGTTCAAGCGCCTCGGTCTCGCGATCGTCGACGAGCAGCACCGCTTCGGCGTTCGCCAGCGGGCGACCTTCCGTGAGAAGGGAACGGGCACCGACCCGCACCTGCTTCTCACGACGGCGACGCCGATCCCGCAGACTCTGAACCAGACGATCTACCGCGACCTCGACATCTCGGTGATCGACGAGCTCCCGGTCGGCAGAAAGGAGATCGTCACGCACCTCCGCACTCCGGAGCAGCTCTCCAAGGTGTGGGAGGGCGTACGCCTCGCTGTCGGGAAGGGCCAGCAGGTCTTCGTCGTCACGCCGCGGATCGACCCGACCGAGAACGGCGATGGCGACGTGCCGAGCGCCATCGCGACCGAGCAGGAGCTCCGGAAGGAGGAGCTGCGCGGCCTGCGTCTTGGCCTCATGCACGGGCGGATGCCCGCGAAGGAGCGCGACGCGATCATGCGGCGCTTCGCCGATCGGGACATCAACGTGCTGATCGCCACGACGGTCGTCGAGGTGGGCATCGACGTCCCGAGCGCGACGGTGATGATCGTCCTCGGCGCGGAGCGGTTTGGCCTCGCCCAGCTGCATCAACTTCGCGGACGCGTCGGCCGGGGTACGGAGCGCGCGTACTGCGTGCTCGTCTCGGATGCGTCCGACTCCGAACGGCTCGCCGCGATGACCGCGAAGAAGCGCGACGAAAGCGGCCACGAGGTGCCGCTCGACGGATTCGACCTCGCGAAACGAGACCTGGCGATCCGCGGAGCCGGGGAATTCCTCGGCGTGCGGCAGTCCGGTGTCCCCGAGCTCCGCATCGTCGACCTCGCGGACGTCGACCCGGCGCTCATCAGCGAGACCGCCGAAGAGGCCGATCGCATCCTCGCGGCCGATCCCGCGCTCGCGCTCTCGGAGCACGGTGAGCTCTCGCGAGCCGTCGACCAGCTCTGGCGCCGCTACGCGCTCGCCTGATGCGGGTGATCGCCGGAGAGGCCAAGGGCCGAACCCTCGTGGTCCCGCGTGGCGGCGGCACCCGGGCGGCGACCGATCGCATACGCGAGACGTTGTTCGCGATCATCGAGCCCGAGCTCGAACGAGCACGGGTCGCGGACCTTTTCGCGGGGGCGGGGAGCCTCGGGATCGAGGCCCTATCCCGCGGCGCGGCTCGCGCGACTTTCGTGGAGCGCGGAGCCGAGGCGTTGAAAGCGATCCGCCGGAACCTCGAGACGACCGGCTTCGCCGGTCGGTCCGACGTCGTCGCCGCGAACGTCATCGCCTACCTTGACTCTCGGCCGCGCGGGCCATTCGACATCGTGTTCTGCGACCCGCCGTTTGCAGACGTCGCGATAGCCGAGGCCACGCTGGGTCACGAAGGGCTGCGTGCCGTGGTGGCCCCGGACGCGCTCGTCATCGCGCGCGCCCACGGCAAGCACCTGCCGGCGCTCCCCGCTTCCCTGCACGTCGTTCGGGTCAAGGAGATAGGTGAGGAGAAGCTCTTATTCCTGCGGTACATTGACCCAACTGCGGGAGGGTGACGTGGACATACAGTTCCTG
>JBOGTG010000030.1:0-32594 GCA_050692175.1 Candidatus Limnocylindria bacterium
GGGGCGGCACGTGCGTCAACGGCGGCTGGCTGCCGCCTTCTTTGGCACCGGCACCCGCGCCGGCACCCGCACCCGCGCCAGCGCCGGCGCCAGTGAGGGCGGGCTAGTGCTCCAGCCGAAGCGGCTCAAGCACCGCAAGTTCCAGCGCGGCCGGATGAAAGGCGCGGCACAGCGAGGAAACCGGATCACCAAGGGCGACTACGCGCTCAAGGCGATGGAACCGTGCTGGATGACGGCGCGGCAGATCGAGGCCGCGCGACGTGCGGTCACGCACCACTTCAAGCGCGGAGGCGCGGTCTGGATCAACGTGTTTCCCGACAAGCCCGTGACCAAGAAGCCCGCCGAGGTGCGGATGGGATCGGGCAAGGGTGCGCCCGACCACTGGGTGGCCGTGGTGCGCCCCGGGCGGGTCATCCTCGAGGTCGGAGGCGTCAGCCGCGCGCTCGCGAAAGAGGCGCTTCGGCTCGCTGCCTACAAGCTCCCGATCAGGACCCAATTCATCGCGAGAGAGGAGGCGGTAACAGATGAAGGACATGCGGCGGCTGTCTGATAGCGAGATCGCCGATCAGTTGCGTGGCGCGCGCGAAGAGATCTTCGACGCGAAGTTCAAGCTCGCCACACGGCAGCTCAAGAACTTCCGCACCTTGCCGCAGGCTCGACGAAAGATCGCCCGCCTTCTCACAGTGATCCGCGAGCGCGCCGAGGAGACGCAGGCAAGTGGCTGAGAGGACCGAGAAGACTGAGAAAAAGACGACAACGAAGACGGCGACGCGCGCCAAGGCTACGGCGAAGGCGGCCACGCCGCGTGCCGCGGCGGCGAAGGCCCCGGCGAAGGCGCCCGCGAAAGCGGCTGTCGCCGCCCGACCGGTCGGAAAGCGGACCGTGGCGCGCAAGCGCGTGGCGCCCGCCGCGGCGCTGCCGGGCGAGAAAGAGCAGTTCACGTGGCGGAAGCTGCGTCGCAAGACGAAGGTCGGCGTCGTGGTCTCCGCGAAGATGGCGAAGACGATCATCGTCGAGGTCGGCCGTTTCCGGGAGCACCCGCTCTACAAGAAGATGATCCGGCTGCGCAAGCGCTTCGCGGCGCACGACGAGGCCGGCGAGGCCAAAGCGGGCGACCTCGTGCGCATCCAGGAGAGCCGGCCGTTCAGCGCGACGAAGCGCTGGCGGCTGGTCGAGGTTATCTCGCGTGCGGGCGAGGCCGGCGCGGCCGCGCCGCGCGTCGCCGACATCGAGAGGGCGCTCGAGGAACAGGAAGGCGTGACCGAGATCCTCGCGCCCGTCCGCGACGACGACGAGCAGGAGACAGAGGAGAAGGCGAAAGAGTGATCCGGCCCTACACGCGGGTCCGTTGCGCGGACAACACCGGAGCGCGCGAGCTTTCGGTGATCCGAGTGCTGGCGTCGTCCACTGGGACGACCGCCGAGATCGGCGACGTCTTCATCGCCGCGGTGAAGAACGCCATCCCGAACTCGGGCGTGAAGAAGGGCGAGGTCGTCCGTGCCGTTGTCGTGCGTCAGACGAAGGAGTACCGGCGCACCGATGGCTCGTACATCCGCTTCGACGACAACGCTGCCGTTCTCTTGAATCCACAGAACCAGCCCCGCGGGACCCGGATCTTCGGACCGGTCGCGCGCGAGCTTCGCGAGCGCAACTTCATGAAGATCGTTTCGCTCGCGCCGGAGGTTCTGTAGATGGGTACCGGCATGCGCCTCCGCAAGGGCGACGAGGTCATGGTGATCACGGGCAAGGACCGCGGCAAGCGCGGACGCGTCCAGGAAGTGCGACCAGGCGACCAGACCGTGATCGTCGCCGGTGTGAACATCGCCAAGCACCACACCAAGCCGAACCCCGCCAAAAACCAGAAGGGCGGGATCGTCGAGCAGCCCATGCCGCTCGGGCTTGGCAAGGTGATGGTCATCTGCCCGCACTGCGGAAAGCCCACCCGCGTCGCGCACCGGAGGGACGAGGATTCCAAGGAGCGCGTGTGCAAGCGGTGCGGCGAGGCGATCGTCGTGGAGGAACCGAAGTGACCGCGGTACTCAAAGAGCGCTACGACACGGCGGTCCGGGATGATCTGCGCAAGCAGTTCAGCTACGGAAACGTCATGCAGATTCCGAAAGTCGAGAAGATCGTCCTGAACATCGGCATGGGAGAGGCGATCGGCAACGCGAAGGCGATGGACGCGGCGGCCGGCGATCTCGCGAAGATCACCGGACAGCGTCCGATCGTCACGAAGTCGAAGAAGGCAATTTCGAACTTCCGTCTCCGTGTCGGTATGCCGATCGGTCTGAAAGTGACTCTGCGGGGCGAGCGGATGTGGCACTTCCTCGAGAAGCTGGTGACCGTGGCGCTCCCTCGCATCCGCGACTTCCAGGGCGTCCCTGACAAGAGCTTCGACGGGCGGGGGAACTACTCGCTCGGTCTCAAGGAGCAGCTCGTCTTCCCGGAGATCGAGTACGACAAGATCGATCGGCTGCGGGGCATGGAGATAACGATCTGCACGACGGCGAGGACGGACGAAGAGGCACGCGCGCTTCTGCGCAGCCTCGGGATGCCGTTCCGCACTGTGTCTTAAGAGGTACAAGATGGCGAAGAAAAGCCTCATCCTGAAGTCGCAGCGCCCGCCGAAATTCTCGGTGCGGGCGCATCATCGCTGCCAGGTGTGCGGCCGGCCGCGCGGCTACCTTCGGAAGTTCGGCCTCTGCCGGATCTGCTTCCGCGAGCGCGCGCTGATCGGCGAGCTGCCGGGCGTGACGAAGTCGAGCTGGTGACCGGAGGTTGGTGTTGACCGAAGAGATGACCGCGATACGCGAGCAGGCTCCCGAGACCGCGGACCGGTCGGAGCGGCCGGCGCGCAAGCCTGCCCCGCCGAAAAAGGCGCGACCGAAGGGGATCGGGATGCCGAATGACCCGGTCGCCGACCTTCTCACGCGCGTCCGCAACGCGGCGGGCGCGCGCCACGAGACTGTCTCCATCCCGGCGAGCCGCATGAAGGCCGAGGTTGCGCGCATCCTGCGCGACGAGGGCTACATCTCCGGGTTCGAGCAGCCGAACGCGCGCGAGATCGTCCTGCGGATGAAGTACGTCGGCAAGCTCCCCGCGGTCTCCGGCCTGCGCCGCATCTCGAAGCCCGGGCTGCGCGTGTACGCCCGGAAGACCGAGATGCCGCGCGTGCTCGGCGGTCTCGGCGTCGCGATCGTCTCGACCTCGTCCGGTCTCATGACCGGCCGCGAAGCGGAGCGCAAAGGCCTCGGCGGCGAGGTCTTGGCGTACGTTTGGTAGAGGCGAAATGAGCCGAATCGGACGCATGCCGGTCGCCATCCCGAGCGGTGTCGACATCAAGATCGACGGCCAGACCGTGAGCGTGAAAGGCCCGAAGGGTCAGCTCACGCGGACGTTCCACGAGAACATGAAGATCGAGCGCGAGGATGGAAAGATCGCGGTGCAGCGAGGGGACGACTCGCAGCAGAACCGCGCGCTCCACGGACTCACCCGGACGCTGATCGCGAACATGGTCGCGGGCGTCACGACCGGATTCGCCAAGGACCTCGAGATCAGCGGGACCGGATACCGCGCCGTGCTCCAGGGAAAAAAGCTCACGCTCGCCCTGGGCTTCTCGCATCCCATCGAGATCGACCCGCCCGCGGGCGTCAGCTTCACGGTCGAGACGCCTCAGAAGCTCCGCGTCTCGGGTATCGACAAAGAAGCGGTCGGTGAGGTCGCGGCGAAGATCCGCGGACTCCGCGACCCCGACCCGTACAAGGCGAAGGGCGTGAAGTACGCGGGCGAATACATCCGCCGCAAGGCGGGCAAGGCCGGCAAGGTCGGGGCGGCGAAGGCCTAGATGGCAAAGCAGACGAGACTCCAAAGCAGGACCAAGCGCCACGAGCGCGTGCGCGAGAAGATCCGCGGAAGCGCCGGTCGTCCGCGTCTCGCCGTCTTCCGCTCGATCACGCACATTTACGCGCAGCTCATCGACGACGACTCGGGCAAGACTCTTGTGCAGGCGTCATCGCTTGACGTCCGTTCGGGCCCGGCTTCGCCGGCCCCGAACGAGCCCAAGTCAACGGCCAAGAAGAGCGAGCGGGCGAAGGCGGTCGGCGCGATGCTCGGCGAGAAGGCGAAGGCCAAGGGCATCGGCGAGGCGGTCTTCGATCGAGGCGGCTATCGCTACCACGGGAGAGTCAAAGCGCTGGGCGACGCAGCTCGAAGCGCGGGGTTGAGGTTTTGAGCTAGATGCCACGAATTGACGCGAATCGCCTGGAGCTGACCGAGCGGGTGGTCCAGATAAACCGCGTGTCGAAGGTCGTGAAGGGCGGTCGGCGCTTTTCCTTCTCCGCGATTGTCGTCGTGGGCGACGGCCGTGGCCATGTCGGCGCGGGGCTGGGCAAGGCCGACGAGGTCCCGGGCGCCATCAACAAGGGCCGGGAGGACGCGAAGAAGCACGTGATGCTGGTTCCGCTCGTCGATCGCACCATCCCGCACCAGGTCGTCGCCGACTTCGGCGCTGCGCGAGTCGTCCTGCGTCCGGCCTCGAAGGGCACGGGCGTTATCGCCGGCGGATCCGTCCGCGCCGTCGTCGAGTCCGCTGGGATCAGCGACATCCTCTCGAAGTCGCTCGGAAGCACCAACCCCGTGAACGTGGTGCGCGCGACGATCAAAGCGCTCTCGCAGCTGCGTTCGGCCGAAACCGTTCGCCAGATGCGGGGGCTGCCGCCGCGCGAAGCCCGCGACCCGGCGGTCGTGTCGTGACGCGCCTCGAGATCCGCCAGCACAAGAGCGCGATCGGCGAGAAGAAGGGCGCGAAACAGACCCTGTCCGCGCTCGGCCTCAGGCATCCCGGCCAGAGCGTGTCGCACGACGACTCGCCATCGCTCCGCGGGATGCTCCGGCGCGTCGCCCATCTCGTTGTGGTGAGCGACGAGAAGGCTGAAGGCCGCTGATGCGCCAACACGAAGTCGCTCGCCCTCGTGGATCGCGTAAGCCGCGCCGGCGTCTCGGCCGCGGCATCTCGCAGGGCCAGGGCAAGACGGCCGGTCGCGGCACGAAGGGCCAGCTCGCGCGCACCGGTCCCGGTATTCCGGGCTGGTTCGAGGGTGGCCAGACCCCTCTGCACATGCGCGTCCCCAAGCTTCGCGGCTTCAAGAACCGCTTCCGGAAGACGTTCGTCGCGGTGAACGTCGGGCGCCTCGCGGACTACGCCGCCGAGGGAAAGGTCTCGCCCGATACGCTCGCCGCCAAGGGCCTCATCGAAAGGGATGCTCGCATCAAGGTGCTCGGTGACGGCGCTATCGACAGGAAGCTCGAGGTCCACGCGCATTCGGTGTCCGCGACGGCGCGCCAGAAGATCGAGTCCGCCGGCGGCTCCATCGTGATCATCGCCCCCGGCGACTAGCGCGTATGGGCATGTTCCAGGCGCTCGTCGACGCGCTCCGCACGCCGGACCTCCGGAACAAGATCCTCTTCACGCTCGGCATGATCCTGGTCTTCCGGTTCCTCGCGCACGTGCCGCTGCCGGGTGTGAACCAGGATCAGCTCGAGATCCTCCTCCGGGACAACCAGCTGATCAACCTGCTCGATCTCTTCTCCGGTGGGGGCCTCGCGCGATTCTCGATCGTCGCCCTCGGCGTGAACCCCTACATCAACGCGTCGATCATCATGACGCTCCTCAACCAGACCATCCCGGCCCTCGAGCGCCTGTCCAAGGAAGGCGAGTACGGCCGGAACAAGATCAATCAGTACACCCGCATCCTTACCGTGCCTCTGGCGCTCCTTCAGGGCGTCGGCGTCGCGGTCTTCATGCAGCGTCAAGGGGTCATCCAGGCGTTCGGGCCCGACGCTCTCGCGCCGACCCTGTCGCTCCTCGCGTCGCTCACGGCGGGCACGATCGTCCTGATGTGGCTCGGTGAGCTGATCAGCGAGCGCGGGATCGGCAACGGCATCAGCTTCATCATCTTCGCGGGCATCGTCGGCCGGCTCCCGCAAACGATCGAGCAGACCCTGCAGGTCCAACAGAATGTCCTGACGCTCGGAGCGATCGCCGCGATCTCGATATTCGTGATCGCCGCGATCATCTTCATCCAGGAAGGCCAGCGCCGGGTCCCGGTTCAGTACGCGAAGCGCGTCCGCGGCACGAGGATGTACTCGGGCGGCAGCACCTTCATCCCGCTTCGTGTGAACAGCGCGGGCGTCATCCCGATCATCTTCGCCATCTCGATCCTGCTGCTGCCGAGTCAGATCGCCCAGTACTTCACGACGAGCGATACGGAGTGGCTCCGCAACGTGTCGACCGCGATCGTGGCGTTCTTCCAGAACCCGATCTTCTACAACGCGACGTACTTCGTGCTCGTCGTCCTGTTCACGTTCTTCTACACGGCGTTCACGTTCGTGCCGAACGACGTCGCCGACAATATCAAGCGCTACGGCGGGTTCATCCCCGGCATCCGGCCGGGGCGCCCGACGGCGGAGTTCCTGTCGCGCGTCGTGACACGCATCACCATCGCTGGAGCGCTCTTCCTCGGCATCGTCGCGGTCATGCCGACGCTCATCGGGGACATCACGGGCGTCCAGACGCTGCGGCTCGGCGGCACGAGCATCCTGATCGTGGTCGGCGTCGTCGTCGAGACGATGAAACAGCTCGAGGCGCAGCTCCTCCAGCGCAGCTACGAGGGGTTCATCCGCTAATGGCGGAGAGCGTGTCGGCGGCCGACACCTTCAAGATGCACGGCACCGGTGGGGACCTCATCTTCATGGGACCGCCTGGGGTGGGGAAGGGAACGCAGGCCAAAGCCCTCGCTCAGGAGAGCGGCTGGATCCAGCTCTCCACCGGCGAGCTCTTCCGTGATCACATCCGCCGCCAGACCGAACTCGGACGACGCGTGAAGAGCTATCTCGATAAGGGCGAATACGTACCAGACGACGTGACCGTCGAGATGGTCCGCGACCGTGTTGACAACATCTCACCGTCCACGCGCGTGCTCTTCGACGGATTCCCCCGGACGGTCGCGCAGGCGGAGGCGCTCGATCGACTCCTCGCCGAGACGGGTCGAAAGGTCGGTGCCGTCCTGATGATCGAGGCGCCGCGCGAGGAACTGTACACACGCCTTTCCGGCCGGGCCACCGTGGAGCGCCGGACCGACGACACGCCCGAGGTGATCGCGAATCGCCTCGACGTGTACGACGAGCAGACCCGTCCGCTCCTCTCGTACTACGAGGACCGTGGGCTGGTGAAGCGCGTGAACGGCGTCGGTGCGGTCAAGGACATCACGGCGAGGCTCCGCGAGGCGTTGGAATGAGTGGATCGTGATCACGCTCAAGACCCCGGCACAGATGGCGAAGATGCGCGAGTCTGGTCGCGTCGTCGCGGCGATGCTGGACGCGTGCCGCGCGGCGGTGCGCCCTGGGATCACGACGGCCGAGCTCGACCGCTTGGCGGCGGAGGTGCTCAAGAAGGCGGGCGCCGAGAGCTCGTTCCTCGGGTACAGCACTCCACCGTATCCCGCGACCATCTGCACATCGGTGAACCACGAGATCGTCCACGGCATCCCCTCAACGAAGGTGCGCCTCCGGGAGGGCGACATCGTCGGCATCGACGCCGGCGCGATCATCGACGGCTGGCACGCCGACGCCGCAATCACCCTCGCGGTGGGGAAGGTCTCGGCCGAGGCCGCGCGCCTCATCCAGGTGACCGAGCAGGCCCTCCAGATCGGGATTAGCTCCGCGAAGGTCGGCGGGCGTATCGGCGACATCGGCGCGGCCGTCGAGGAGTTCGTCCGGGTTCAGGGGTTCAGCGTCGTTCAGAACTATGTCGGCCACGGGATCGGGCGCGCCATGCACGAGGAGCCGCAGGTCCCGAACTACCGGCCGAGGAAGGGCCAGCCGAACCCACCGATAAGCGAGGGCCTCTGCATCGCGATCGAGCCGATGGTCAACGTCGGGGGTCCGGAGACTCGGATGCTCGCCGACCAATGGACCGTGGTGACCGCAGACCGGAGCCTTTCGGCGCACTTCGAGCACACCCTGGCCTGCACCGCCGCCGGCCCGGTCGTGCTCACCCGCGCCGGCGAGGGCGCCGCGGTGGCGGCTTGACGATGATTGCCCCGGACTGGCCGGTCTTGGTACACTGTTACCTCCCGTGGGCTGATGCCGCGGGTCAACCTGTGTCTGGAGAAGATGGCGAGTAAACCGAGCAACAAAGAGGTCATCGAAGTGGAAGGGACCGTCGCAGAAGCCCTTCCGAATGCGATGTTCAAGGTCGAGCTCCAGAACGGGCACGCGGTCTTGGCCCACATCAGCGGCAAGATGCGGATGAACTTCATCCGGGTGGTGCCGGGCGACAAGGTCCTCGTGGAGCTTTCGCCGTACGACCTAAAACGGGGACGCATTACAAGGCGAGTGAGGTACTAGTGAAGGTTCGCGCGTCAGTCAAGAAGCGTTGCGACAAGTGCAAGATCATCCGGCGCGAGCGGCAGATCCTCGTTATCTGCTCCGAGCCGAAGCACAAGCAGCGGCAGGGATAAGGAAATGAATCGAGCGAGGAGCGGCTTTGCCGCGACGAGCGAGTCGGCCAGCCGTGAGCGTGTCTCCCGGCGAAGCCGGAGATTGAGCTAAGGCAGAAATGGCTCGAATCGCTGGCGTCGATATCCCGCGCGAGAAGCGCGTCGACGTGTCGCTCCGCTACATCTTCGGCATCGGTGCCACGACCGCGAGAGAAGTGCTCGAGCAGGCGCGGATCGATGGTGCCACGCGCGTGCGCGACCTCACGGAGCCTCAGGTTGCGAAGATCCGCGAGATCATCGATCGCGGCTTCACCGTCGAAGGTGATCTTCGCCGCGAGATCGCGCTCAACATCAAGCGTCTGCAGGAGATCGGGAGCTACCGCGGTCTTCGTCACCGGCGCAATCTGCCGGTTCGCGGGCAGCGCACGCGCACCAACGCGCGCACGCGCCGCGGCCAGCGCAAGACGGTAGCCGGAAGAAAGAAGGCGGTGTCCAAGACCTAATGGCGCAAGAAAAAACGGGGGGCGCTGCCCCCCGGCCCCCGAAGGGTGCGAAAGAAGACAAGGCGGACAAGCCCGACGCGGAAGCCGCGGGTGCGGCCGAGCCGAAGGCCGCACCGCGTCGTCGTCGCGAGAAGCGGGTCGTCCCGCGCGGCGCGGCGCACGTGAAGGCCTCGTTCAACAACACCATCGTGTCGCTCACCGACCCGGCAGGGAATGTCATCGCCTGGTCGTCGGCTGGCGCCGCCGGCTGGAAGGGCTCGCGAAAGAGCACGCCCTACGCCGCCCAGGTCGCGGCGGAGAGCGCCGCCCGCAAGGCGCTCGACCTCGGTCTCAAGACCGTCGAGGTCTTCGTGCGGGGCCCCGGTGCCGGTCGTGAGGCGGCGATTCGCGCGCTCGAGGCGACGGGCCTCGAGGTGACCGCGATCACCGACGTGACGCCGATTCCCCACAACGGCTGCCGGCCGCCAAAGCGGAGGCGCGTCTAATGGCCCGCTACACCGGTCCGGTCTGCCGGATCTGCCGCCGCGAGAGCATGAAGCTCTTCCTCAAGGGCGAGAAGTGCTTCACGAAGTGCACCTTCGAGAAGCGCTCGTCGCCGCCCGGCATGCACCAGCAGCGTCGCCGCAAGGTGAGCGACTTCGCTCTGCAGCTGCGTGAGAAGCAGAAGGCCCGCCGGATGTACGGCGTGCTCGAGCGTCAGATGAAAAACACGTTCGATCGTGCCGCCGAAGTCACGGGCGCCACCGGCGAGACCCTCCTCATCAACCTCGAGAGACGCCTCGACAACACCGTCTACCGCTCAGGCTTCGCGAAGTCGCGCTCGCAGGCGCGGCAGCTCGTGGCGCACGGCCACATTACGGTGAACGGCCGCGAGACCAAGACCCCGAGCTACTCGGTCAGAGCCGGCGATGCCATCGCCGTCTCCGAGGGGAGCCGCGGGTCCAACTACTTCAAGGAGATGACCGCCTGGGCGAAGACGCAGACCCGCCCCGGCTGGCTCGAAGTCGATCCCGACGCATACACCGCCAAAGTTCTGGCGCTGCCGAGTCGCGACCAGATCGAAGCACAGGTCAACACCCAGCTCATCGTCGAGCATTACTCGCGCTAGCCCCGCGCAGGAAGGAACCGAAGCCATGACCCTAGTCGAGCTTGAGTACCCCAAGATCGAGCGCATCGAAGGCGACGAGCGATACGCGAAGTTCGCCTGCGAGCCGCTCCCGCCCGGATACGGCACAACGCTAGGGAACTCGCTGCGGCGCGTGCTCCTGAGCTCGCTGCCCGGCGCGGCGATCACGGCCGCGCGTGTGCGCGGCGTAGCCCACGAGTTCTCCACCATCCCCGGCATCAAGGAGGACGTCGTCCAGCTCGTCCTCAACCTGAAGCAGATCCGTCTTCGCTCGTTCGCGAGCGAGCCGGTGACGCTCACCCTCGAGAAGACCGGTCCGGGCGAGGCGACCGCCGCGGACATCATGACCACGAGCGAGATCGAGATCGTCAACCCCGAGGCGAAGATCGCGACGTTGGAGCCGGAGGCATCGCTCTGGCTCGAGCTCACCGTCCAGACGGGCCGGGGATTCCATTCGGCCGACCGTGCGGAGGGCCTGCCCATCGGGGTCATCCCGATCGACGCGCTCTACAGCCCGGTCAAAAAGGTGAACTTCGGCGTCGAGAGCACACGCGTTGGCCAGGTCACCAACTACGACCGGCTCATCCTCGAGGTGTGGACCGACGGGACCACGACCCCTGACGACGCCGTCGCGCAGGGCTCGCAGATCCTCGTGCAGCAGTTCTCGCTCTTTGCCGGGCTCACCCGCTCGCAGACCGCGCTCGCGCAGCCGGAGCGGACGAACGGCTCGGCCCTGCCGGCCGCCATCGCGGACATGCCGATCGAGGACCTAGATCTGCCGCAGCGCGCGTTCAACTCTCTCAAGCGCCACGGCATCACCAAGGTCGGCCAGCTCCTGCAGACCCCCGACGACGAGCTCCTGCGCATGCGCAACTTCGGCAAGAAGTCGCTCGACGAGATCAAGGAGCGCCTCGCGGCGCGCGGTCTCATCGAGCCGCCCGTGCGCGACGAGTCGTCGGCCGCGAGCGAGGAGCCTCTCGCCGAGGACGACACCGAGTCCGAGACGAGCATGAGCGACGGTGAGGAGAGGGAGGCCTAGTGCCTCACAAGGTCCACGAGCGTAAGTTCGGTCGCCGAACCGGTCATCGCCGGGGAATGCTGCGCAACCTCTCGCTGTCGGTGCTTCGCTACGAGCGCGTGAAGACGACTGAAGCCAAGGCCAAGGAAGTCCGTTTGTTCGTGGACCGCATGATCAACCTCGGCAAGGATGGGTCGCTCGTCGCGCGCCGCCGCGCGCTCGCGTGGCTTCCGGAGCCCGTCATCGTCGAGAAGGTGTTCAGCGATCTCGCCCTGCGTTGGCCCGATCGCGGGTCGGGATACGTTCGCCTGACGCACCTCGGCCGCCGTGTCGGCGATTCGGCGCCCCAGATGCTGCTCGAGCTCGTGCCGGCGCCTGAGAAGCCGACGGCCGAGAAGGCCGACGCGGCGGAGGAGCCCAAGCCGCGCCGCAGGCTCGCGCTCCCGCGCAGACGCGCGGCGGCGAAGAAGGAAGAGGCGAAGGCCGAGAAGCCGTCGGGGGGCTCTGCCCCCCGGCCCCCGGCGAAGCGCACCACGAAGAAGACGGCGAAGGGAGCAGCGACCTAAACGCCGCACTGGAAGGCGCGCGTGGCATACGACGGCACGGCCTACGCAGGGTTCCAGGTGCAACCGAACGCGCGCACCGTGCAGGGTGAGCTCGAGCGAGCGCTCTCCGGTGTGTGTGACGAGGCGGTGAGGGTCACCGGCGCGGGACGGACCGATGCCGGAGTACACGCGAGCGGACAGGTGATCGACTTCCGGACGGCGAGCGCGCTGGACGGAGTGACGATCGGCCGGGGGGTCAACGCCCTCCTGCCGGAGGACATCGCGATCACGGCGCTCGAGCCGGCGGCGGAAGACTTCCACGCCAGGTACTCGGCGACGGGACGGACATATGAATATCGGATCCGGCATGCGCCCGAGCGCGATCCGCTCGAGCGGCGCCGCGAGCTCCACATCGCCGGAGCACTCGACGTCGCCGCGATGCGGGACGCGAGCGCGCGACTCGTCGGGCGTCGGGACTACTCGTCGTTCGCGGCGGGTCCGGGCGGCGTCCGCTCGGTGCGGCGAGCGGAGTGGTGCGAGCACGATCCGCGCCTGCGTTTCGAGATCACGGCGGACGCGTTCCTGCGCGGAATGGTCCGCGCGATCGTAGGGACGCTCCTCTGGGTCGGACGTGGGAAGATCGACGCGGCGGCATTCGAGGAGATCGTCGCGGCCAAAGATCGCGCGAAGGCTGGTCCGAGCGCACCTGCGAACGGGCTGTGCCTCATCGAAGTTGAATATGAGATCGGGGGCCGGGGGGCAGAGCCCCTCGACCGCGAGACGGATGAATAGAGAAATGAAGACGTACGCAACGAAGCAGAGCGAGATCACGCGGAGCTGGCGCGTCGTCGACGCGGACGGCGCGACCTTGGGTCGCCTCGCCACCGAAGTCGCCGCGATCCTCCGCGGGAAGCACAAGCCGACCTTCACTCCGCACCTCGACACGGGCGATCCGGTCATCGTGGTGAACGCGGCGAAGGTGCGCGTTACCGGCAACAAGCTGCAGGCGAAGAAGTACGTCCGGCACTCGGGATACCCCGGCGGCCTCCGTTCGGAGACGCTTGAGGCACTGCTCGCGCGGCGCCCCGAGGAAGTCGTCCGCCGCGCGGTGCGTGGCATGCTCCCGCAGAACCGGCTCGGGGAGCAGATGTCCCGCAAGCTTCATGTTTACGCGGGCGCCGAGCATCCGCACGCCGCTCAGAAACCCGAGCCGATGCGTAAGGAGTCCGAATCATGAAAGCCGCGCCGTATTTCCAGGGCACCGGGCGTCGCAAGACGTCGATCGCGCGGGTCCGGCTCGTTCCGGGCGAGGGTGCCGTCGTCGTGAACGGCAAGCCCCTCGACGACTACTTCGCCCGCGACGGCGCGACCGAGCAAGCCCTGCTGCCGTTTACCGTCACCAGCACCGCGCGCCGATTCAACGCGATGGTCAAGGTCGAGGGCGGCGGAGTGAGCGGCCAGATCGGTGCGATCGCGCACGGAATCTCACGGGCGCTCCTCCAGGTGGACCGCGAGCATCTCCCGGCGCTGCGTAAAGCCGGTCTCCTGACGCGCGACCCACGCGCCAAGGAGCGCAAGAAGCCGGGTCTCAAGCGCGCCCGAAAGGCGCCGCAGTTCACGAAGCGCTAGCCCGAAGGCGCGCGCGGAGCGCAGACTAAGGCGATGGCTTCGAAGGACTTCAACTACCAGGTCGCGCTCAAAGAGGGACTCAAGAGCCTCGAGCAAGGCCGCCTGCGGCAGGCTGAGCAAAGCTTCAAGTACCTGGTCGACAAGTTCCCGGGTGCCGAGGGCGGTTATCGCGGCCTCGCGAAGGTGTACTTCGAACAGGAGGACCGCGCGGGATCGCTCAAGGTGCTCCGTGAGGGCGCCGGTGCGCTGATCAAGTCCGGCGAACGCTCCGCGGCGATCGGTCTCTTCCGACAGGCTGTCGGTCTCGATCCGCGCGATCTCGCGACGCATCGGCGTCTCGCCGCGGCGCTCGCGCTCGTCGGCGACACCGATGCGTCGGTGGAGGAGTACGCGCGCTTCATCCGCGACCTCCGCGACCAGGGCCAGACCGAACGCGCGAAGAGCGAGGTCGCGTGGGCGAAGGGGCAGCTGCGCGGCGTCGCCGGCGTGTCGACGCTCGACGCGATCGCCGACGGCAGAGAGAAACCGTCGGTTGCCGATGAGCCGGCCACCATCGAAAAGCCAGCTGAAGAGACACCACGCTTCTCCGAGGGCGAGCGCGGCACCGCGCTGCGGCCGCATGCCGTCGATCAATGGAGCATGCCGCGACCGTCGGAGTCCCCGCAAACATTCAGTCCTCCGCCGGCCCCGCCGAGTGCCACATCGTCCGACGATCCGTGGGCCGCGCCGCCGCCGGTGACGTATCCGCGCAGCAGCCCGTCGGAAAAACAAACGCGCGAGATAACGCTCGAGAACGACCCGTGGTCGACGATCCCCGTTCCGGCCGCGAGCTCCGCTCCGGAACCGGAAGTCGCGGACGAGTCCAGCGGTGAGGAGATCGCGGTGGCGGAGACCGGCGTCATGGACGAGCCCGTGGCCGCCGAGCAGGGCTGGATGCTGGCACCTGAAAACGGAGAACCGAAGGCGGAGACCGATCCGGCGGCGGTCGAGGCCGCCGCGGCGCGCTATCTGGCCACCCGGGACCCCCGCGCGGCGGGCATGGCCCTCGAGGCGGCTCGGTATTACATCAAGCAGGGCCATGTCGACTCGGCGTCGGACCTGCTCCTGCAGCTGATCGCGGCGGGAATCGCCAATCACCAAGCCCAGCGCCTCCTCGTCGACGTGATTCGAACCCTGGGCAAGCGCGAAGTCGCCAAGACAAAGTGTCAGCTGCTTGCGCACGCCCTTCTACTGGACGGACGCAACGACCTCGCCGCGGAGGTCGAGGCCCTGGGGCTGGCGGACTAGTGGACGTCATCCAGAAACAGATCACCGACCTTCTCAACCTGCTCACCAGGGGTCAGCCCTTCGGCTGGAACAACATCCTCGACGTCCTCATCGTCGCCGTGTTCATTTACTACGTCCTCGTCCTCATTCGCGGAACGCGCGCGGTCCAGCTGCTCATCGGGGTGGTCGTCCTCGTGCTCATCTATTTCGCCGCGACGTCACTGCACCTGACCTTGACGACCCTCCTTCTGCAGGCGCTCTTCGCCGTCGCCCTCGTCGCCCTGGTCGTCGTCTTCCAGCCGGAGCTCCGACGCGCGCTGGGCCAGATCGGACAGCTCGGCCCGCTGAACCGGCTCCTCGCGCCTGGCAGCGAGGAGGAGCTCGAGGGCATCGTCGACGAGCTCGTGCGGGCCGCGCTCCTCATCAGCGAAGCCAAGCACGGCGCCCTCATGGTTCTCGAGAGAACGACGGGGCTCCAGGACTACAGCGAGACGGGCGTGCCCGTGAATGGCAAGCTCACGGCGGAGCTTCTCGCGTCGATCTTCATGACGCGGTCACCGCTGCATGACGGCGCTGTGATCGTGCGCGGCGGACAGATCCTCGCGGCCGCGTGCCTCCTTCCGCTGGAGGAGTCCGCGGAACGCGGCGCGCACCGCTACGGCATGCGACATCGCGCGGCGCTCTCGATCAGCGCGCAGACGGACGCGATCGTCGTCGTCGTTTCCGAGGAGACGCAGGCGATCTCGATCGCGGCAGGCGGCCGCATCATCGGTGCGCTGGACGAGGAGCGGCTGCGACGGGTCCTCTCGTCACTTCTGCGCAGCCGGATCCAGCCGCTTCCCTTCCGCAGCAAGGCCTCATAAGCCGTGGCGCGTGTTCCGGCGCCGGCACGGCCGCTCCTGCCGCGACGGCGCGTCGACCTCCGCCGTGTCGCGACCGCCGACCTTCCGCTGAAGGTCGCCGCGATCCTCATCGCGGTCGTCATTTGGATCGTCTCTGTCCTGAGCGCTCCACCGACCGAGGTCGTTCGCGAGTACGGCGGAAGGGTGGCCGTGGAGCGGCCAGAGCCGGTTCCCGCGGGGTACGTCCTCCAGGGGCAGCTCGGAGACGTCGGGGTCCGGCTTCGGGGGACGGAGGCCGCGCTCGCCAACGTGGTCGCCTCCGACCTTCACGCGACGCTCGACCTGCCGCTCGCCGACATTCACCGGTCCGATCCGCAGGACGTGCCGGTGCGCGTTCAGGTCGCGACCGCGGGAGTCCAGGTCGAGAGCATCGCGCCGGCGACGGTCACGGTGCGCATCGAGCCCATCACTTCGCGGGCCGTCGCGGTGCAGGCACGATTCGCGAACAACCCGCCGACAGGTACCTTCGCGGGCGAGCCCGCGATCAATCCGAGCGAGGTCCGCGTGAGCGGTGCTGCGAGCCAGGTGGCGCGGATCACGGCGCTCTACGCGACTGTGGGTTTCGGCGACGCGGTCACGGATCTCATCCAGAGCGTGCAGCCAAGGGCTGTGGACGCGTCCGCGCAGACGATCGAAGGGCTCACGGTCGACCCGGCGGTCGTCCAGGTGACCGTTCCCGTTCTTCCGACCGCGACGACCCGAACGGTCCCCGTCGTGCCCGCGGTGCGTGGCTCCGTCGCGTCCGGTTACTGGATCACGAGCGTGACTATCGACCCGACCGTCGTCACCGTGCGGGGCGAGGGTGCGGCGCTCAGCGCGATCGATCAGGTCGCCACCGCCCCGATCGACGTCAGCGGGCTCGGTGCCGACAGGACCTTCCAGGTCGCGCTTCTGCTGCCAGTCGAGGGCACGTCGCTCGTGAAGGCCGCTCAGGCGACGGTGACAGTGTCGGTCGCGCCTCTGTCAGGGAGCCGGGCGTTCCCCCTCGTCGCGGTGCAGGCGACCGGCCTCGGTAGCGGTTTCGTCGCGGAGTTCGATCCGCCGACGATCGGCCTCGTCCTTTTCGGCCCGGTGCCCGCACTCTCTGGGATCACGCCAGGACAGGTCGTCGCGACGGTCGACGCGGCGGGCAAGGGACCGGGCACCTACCCGGTCGACATCGTCCTTCGGATCCCCGTAGGCACGACGGCCCAAAGCGTGCAACCGACCCGAGTGACGCTCACCATACGAACGAGGTAATCAGGAACCGCTTGACCAGGCTGTTCGGCACCGATGGCATCCGAGGCGTCGCGAATCTCGACCTGACACCGGAGCTCGCGCTTCGGCTGGGCCGGGCGGCCGGCCACGTCCTCGGCGGGCCGGGCCACTCGGTGGTCGTCGGCCGCGACACCCGCCGCAGCGGACGCATGCTCGAGAGCGCGCTCGCCGCCGGGCTCTGCTCGGTCGGCATGGAGGTGCGCCTGGTCGGGCACGTACCGACCCCCGGGCTCGCGTACCTCGCGAAGACCGATGAGTTCGTCGCGGGGGCGGTGATCAGCGCGTCGCACAACCCTGCGCCTGACAACGGCATCAAGTTCTTCGATCACCGCGCGCAGAAGCTCCCGGACAGTGTCGAGGACCGGATCGAGGCGCTCATGACCGGGGACGACACGCTTCCTCGTCCTACCGAGGGCGGCATCGGCCTCGTCGGTGACTCCCGCGGTTTGGTCAAGGACTACGAGGCGTTCCTGGTATCGAAGGCGCCGCGCCTTGGCGGCATGCGAATCGCGCTCGACTGCGCGAACGGAGCGACGTATCGCGTCGCGCCTTCCGTGTTCGCGCAAGCGGGGGCCGAGGTTCTCGCCTATTTCGACAAGCCCGACGGTCAGAACATCAACGACGGCTGCGGCGCGACAGCTCCGGAAGCGCTCCAGCGTCTCGTCGTGGATCAGAAGGCAGATGCCGGTTTCGCGTTCGACGGCGACGGAGACCGCGTGATCGTCATCGACGAGCGTGGCCGCGCCCACAACGGCGACTTCGTGCTGGCGCTCGCGGCGCGTCACTTCGCCCGTCACGGGCGTCTCATCCCGAAACTCGTCGTGGGAACGGTCATGACCAACGGCGGGCTCGAGTCGACGCTCGCGCGCGACGGGATCAAGCTCGAGCGGACGCAGGTCGGTGACCGGTACGTGTGGGAGGCGATGGAACGCCTCGGCGCGCAGTTCGGAGGCGAATCCTCCGGGCATGTGATCTTCCGGGAGTACTCGACGACCGGCGACGGCATCCTCACCGCGCTCGAGGTGCTGCACCTCGCCCGCGGCGAAGGTCGCTCCATCGCCGAGCTCGCCGACGAGATGGAGTTCTGGCCGCAGGTGACGCGGAACGTGAAGGCTGCGCGCCGGCGCGAGTGGGAGCAGATCCCAGCGTTCGCCGACGCGAAGAAGAAGGCCGAAGCGGACCTCGGCAGCGCCGGACGCCTTCTCGTCCGGCCATCGGGCACGGAGCCGGTACTTCGGATCACGGTCGAGGCCCGCGATCCACTGGTCGCGTCGTCCATGGCGGAGAAGCTCGCGCGTGTGGCCGAGAAGGAGCTCGTCTAAATGAAGCCGAGCGAGGAGCAGCTTCGCTGCGACGAGCGAGACCTTCGGCCGGGGTGCGTCTCCCGGCGCAGCCGGAGACTCCGCTGATGTGCGGGATCGTCGGTTACGTCGGGCCGCGCGAGGCGCTGCCGCTGCTCATGGGTGGTCTGCGGCGCCTGGAGTACCGCGGCTACGACTCCGCGGGCGTCGCGGTGCAGCAAAACGGGACCCTGGAGATCCTCCGCGCCGAAGGCAAGCTCGACAACCTTGCCGCGATCGTGACTACCCATCCGACCGCCGGACACACCGGGATCGGCCACACGCGCTGGGCCACTCATGGACGCCCGAGCGAGCAGAACGCGCACCCGCACGTCGATTGCGGCGGGGTGACCGCGGTGATCCACAACGGGATCATCGAGAACTTCGAAGAGCTCAAAGCGCCGCTCGTCGCCAAGGGTCACAAGTTCACGAGCGAGACCGACACGGAGGTCGCGGTCCATCTTCTCGAGGAGGAGCTCGCCCAGGGCCGCACGCTCGACGAGGCCGCGCTCGCGGTGCTGCCTCGGCTGGAGGGCGCGGCCGCGCTCGCGTTCATCTCGGCCAAGGACCCCGGAAAGATCGTGGCCGCGCGGATCGCGAGCGCCGGCGGAGTGATCATCGGCTTCGGTACTGGCGAGAACTTCATCGCGTCCGACATGCCGGCGCTCCTCGAGCACACCCGCAAGGTGGTGTTTCTCGAAGCCGGCGAGGTCGCCGTCGTGACGAAGGACGCCGCCCGCTTTTTCAGGATCGACGGAACGCCCGTCCAGAAGGAGCCGCAGACCGTCACGTGGGATGCGGTCGCGGCCGCGAAGTCGGGCTACAAGCACTTCATGCTGAAGGAGATCCACGAGCAGCCCCGGTCCATCAACGACACGCTCCTCGGCCGTGTCGAGCGATCGTCGGGTCGGGTTATCTTCGACGAGAATCTGAAACTGACCGACGATCAGGTGCGCTCGTTGCCCCGCATCACCCTCGTCGGATGCGGCACCGCCGGCCACGCCGCGCTCGTCGGGAAGATCCTGATCGAGCGTTTGGCCGGTCTGCCGTGTGACATCGACATCCCGAGCGAGTACCGCTACCGCCAACCGGTTGTCACCAAGGGTCAGCTCCTTCTCGCGATCACGCAGTCCGGCGAGACCGCCGACACGCTTGCCGCGATGGAGGAAGCCCGAAAGCGCGGCGCTCGCCTTCTCACCCTGGTGAACGTGATGGGGAGCGAGGCAAGCCGCGTCGCCGACGATGTCATCTACCTCCACACCGGCCCGGAGATCGCGGTGGCCTCGACGAAGGCATACACGGCGATGCTGCTGGACCTCTACCTCTTCGCGATCTACCTCGCGCAGCGCCGAGGGACCATCGACCCAGGCCGCTCGCGTCGGCTGCTGGCGGAAGCGTTCCACCTCCCCACGCTCGTGGATGCGGTCCTGCGCGAGGAGCCGAAAGTGCGCGCGCTCGCCTATCGGTACCACACCGCGCGGAACTTCCTGTTCCTCGGCCGCGGCGTGAACTACCCGACGGCGCTCGAAGGCGCGCTGAAGCTGAAAGAGCTCTCCTACATCCACGCCGAGGGCACCGCCGCGGGCGAGATGAAGCACGGAACGAACGCGCTCATCGACGAGGATCTGCCGGTTGTCGCGATCGCGCTGAAGGACAGCGTCTACAAGAAGATGCGCAGCAACATGGAGGAAGTTCGCGCGCGAGCCGGCGTCGTGATTGCACTGGCCAACGACGGCGACGAGGAGATTGTCGGCAAGGCGGACGAGATCATTTGGATCCCTCAGGTTGAGGAACTGCTCTCTCCGGTGCTTGCGGTGGTGCCGCTGCAGCTGCTCGCCTATCACATCGCCGATCGCCGCGGAAACGATGTGGACCAGCCGCGGAATCTCGCAAAGGCGGTCACCGTCGAGTGAGCTCGGAAGTCGGCATCGACATCATCGAGACCGCGCGCATTCGCAACGTGCTCGAGAAACATCCGCGGCGCTTTCTGGATCGCGTGTACACCGAGTGGGAGCAGATGTATTGCCGCTCGAACATCTTGCATCTGTCTGGGAGATGGGCTGCGAAGGAGGCCGTCTCGAAGGTGCTCGGTCTCGGCGTTCGCGGCGTCGGCTGGCGCGAGATCGAGATCCGCCGCACTCGGACGGGCCAGCCGACCGTCACTCTGCACGGCCGGGCTGAAGCGCGACGAGAGGCGATCGGACTGAGGACCCCCCTCTCGGTGTCGATCTCACACATCCGCGATCTCGCGGTCGCGGTGGCCGTGGGGCTGCGCTGACCGAGCGCGGGTCGTCGACGGCGCTCGACGCTCGCGTCGTACGCGCCGCGCTCAGGCCATTGCCCAAGGATGCGGGGAAGGAGGCGCGAGGCCGTGTGCTCATCGTCGGCGGCTCGCTGCGTTACCCCGGCGCCATCCTTCTGGCGGCGCGCGCGGCCCTGCGCTGCGGCGCGGGAGTCGTGACGATCGCCGCGGCGCGCTCGGTCGTGGAGGCGATCGCCGGAGCAGATCCGAACGTCACGTTCTTTCCGCTGGCCGAGGCGCAGGCCGGTGTCGTCGCCACCAGTTCGGCGGCGCAGATCTCGACGGTCACGCGCGAGCGGACTCGTGCGCTCCTCATCGGACCGGGCCTCGCGCACGCGCCCGGGACCGACGACTTCGTGATCGCGACGCTCCGCAACGCGCGCTCCGTCACGACGGTGATCGACGCCGATGGCCTGAACGCGCTTGCTCGGACCGAAGCGTGGCGCGACGCGCTTCCGACCAGGACGATCCTCACGCCACACGACGGCGAGGCCGCCCGTCTCGCGGGCGGGGTCGTGCCTTCGGGAGCCGCCCGGGTGGCTTTCGCGGAGCGGCACGCGCGCGAGTGGGGAGCGGTCGTCGCCCTCAAGGGACCGGTCACGGTCGTGAGCGACGGGAAGAAGACGTACGTGCACGACCAGCCGACCCCGACGCTCGGCGTCGGCGGCTCGGGTGACGTCCTGGGCGGCGCGATCGCCGCGCTGCTCGCCCGCGGACTCGCCCCACTGGCCGCGGCAGCCTCCGGCGTGTGGGCCCATGGCCGTGTGGGTGCTCTCCTCGCAAGCGAGATCGGAGAATCCGGGGCGCTCGCGACGGAGATCGCCGATGCGCTGCCGCGGGCGCTCCGTGAAATAGTCGAGGGACGATGACCACCTCCGAGGCCATCCGCTCAACGGTGGCCGATGTCAACCTCGACGCGATCGCCTCGAACGTCGAGGCCATCCGTGCACGGTCCAAGGCCGACATCATCGCCGTGGTGAAGGCCGACGCATACGGTCACGGCGCCCAGGCGGTCGCCGAGACGTGCTTCGAAGCGGGCGCGGTCATGGTCGCCGTGGCCGCGATCGAAGAGGGCCTTGCCCTCCGCGAGGGCGGCGTGAACGGTCCGATCCTCGTGCTGCTCGGCGCGACCGACTCGTCCGAGGTGGCGCACGCCGTCGCTCAAGACCTCGTGCTGGTGGTCTGGGACGTCGAGCGGGCGCGCGCCATCAGCGAGGCGGCGACGGTGCTTCGTCGGGCGAGCCGCGTGCACTTCAAGGTCGATACCGGCCTCACCAGGCTTGGCGCCCCGGCGAAGGAGGCCGCGGCCAGGTATCGCGCGATCGCGTCGCTCCCGCATCTCGAGATCGACGGGATCTTCACGCACCTCGCGACCTCCGACGAACCCGACACGTCGAACGACCGCGCGCAGCTGGCGACGTTCCGCGAGGTGCTCGGCTCGATCAACGACCGGCCCCGCCTTGTCCACGCCGCGGCAAGCGCGGGCGTCGCCGCGTTCGGGGCTCTGGAGGATATGAATGCCGTGCGCCCCGGTCTCGCGATCTACGGCGTCCATCCCGCAGCGCACCTTGAGGCCGCGCTGAGGCTCGAGCCAGCGCTCAGCTGGAGGTCGCGCGTGCTTCGCATCGCGAGCGTTCCGGCAGGGACCGGTGTCTCGTACGGGCATGAATACCGGCTCCCGAGCGATGGCCTCATCGCCACAGTCCCGGTCGGCTACGGCGATGGGTTGCCGCGCGCCGCGGGGAAGCGCGGCGTGGTCCTCCTGCGCGGACAGCGCGTGCCGTTCGCGGGCCGCATCTGCATGGATCTGGTGATGCTCGACGTCACGGCGGTCGAGGCGGCGCGGGAGGGTGATGAGGTGGTACTGATCGGTACCCAGTCCGGGACGACGCAGTCCGCGGACGATCTCGCCGGGGCCTGCGGGACGATCAACTACGAGATCCTCACGGGCATCCGGCGGCGCGTGCCGCGGCGCTACTTCCGAGGCGGCAAGCTCATTGGAACGCGAACGCTGGCCGAGGGGTATCACAGCCGATGATGCGCCGCCTCGCGTTACTCCTCGTCGTCGTGCTCTTGATCGCGGGCTGCATCCCGCCGACCGCGACCCAGTCCCCTTCGCCGTCCGAGGCGTTTCCGACGTTCATCCCCAGCACACCGTCGCCCGTCCCGTCGTCGGCGCTGACGACCCTCGACATGACCGCGACGCTCCTCGCGAAGCCATTGCCGTACGCGGACGGCTTCGAGCTGACGAGGCGGGTTCGCGGGCGCGACGGCGTCCCCGCGAAGGGCTTCGAGCCGGTGCGCACCACGCCCCCGGTCGAAGCAGTCGGAAGCGTCCGTGACGTGAACGTCTTCGACTTCCAGGGCAAGCGGTGGATCAGAACGCCCATCACGCTTCGCCTCATCACCGACAACGCGAAGTGGTGGGTGCAAAACGACGCGAGCATCGACATGAACGGGCTCAGAACGACCGCAACAAACTTCGAGACCAAGATCTACCCGACCAACCGGCGACTCTACGGCGACGAGTGGTCTCCGGGTATCGACGCCGATCCACGCATCAACGTGGTGTTCGCCCGCCTGCCCGGCTCCGCGGCGGGTTACTTCAACGGGGCCGATGAGGAACCGGCGTGGGTAAATGAGCTCTCCGCGGAGCGCGAGACGCTCAACATCAACCTGCTGGCCTCGCGGCTCGGATCACCACAGCTCGATGCGGTCATGGCTCACGAGTTCTGCCATATGATCCAGTTCAACTCGCGTCGGCGGTCGGCAGTCTGGTTCAACGAGGGGCACGCCGAGCTCTGCCTTCAAGCGAACGGCTTCACCTCGCCGTACGCCTCGATCTTCCTGCGCGTGCCCGACACGCAGCTCACCGACTGGGCGGATCTCGATGCCGCAGGAAGGCACTACGGCCACGCGTATATGTTTCTGGACTTCCTGCGCCAGCACGCCGGCGGCGAGGACCTCATTCGCGCGATGATGCTGAAGGGCATCGACACGGCCGCGGACATCGACGCCGTATTGAAGCAGCGTGGCCAGCCCGGCCTCGAGGAGCTCTACGCGAACTTCGTCGCGGCGAACGCGTTCATCGGCGTCGCCACCGACCGCCAGTACTCCTATCCGCAGGGTGCGCCGGCGCGGCAGCCGGCCACCGTCATCATCGGCGACGCGGTGGCGGTGGGTAGCTCGTTCGGGTCAAGTGTCCACAACTACGCGGCGAAGTACGTAGACCTGCCACGCGGCCCGATCCGCTTGCGATTCGAGGGCCTGACGAGCAGCCGGCTCATCCCGACCGAGCCCTACTCGGGTCGGACGTTCTGGTGGTCGGACAAGGGTGACGGAATGGACAGCAGCCTGACGAAGACGATCGACCTGCGTTCGCAGACGAACCCGCAGCTCGCGTTCTGGGCGTGGTACGGACTGGAGGCGGACTACGACTACGCGTACGTCGAGGTCTCGAGCGACGGTGGCGCCCGCTGGATCCCGCTCAAGACGGAAGCCTCCACGAGCACAGACCCGAACGGGCAGAACCTCGGGAACGGAATCACGGGCTCGTCGGGCGGGCAGACTGCCACCGGGTGGTCGCGCCTCACCGCCGACCTGACCCCGTTCGCCGGAAAAGAGGTCCAGCTCCGGTTCCAGTACGTGACTGACGGCAACCTGAACTTCGGTGGGTTCGCCATCGACAACGTCGAGATCACCGGGATGCCGCTCGATGAGGCTGAGAGCGACAACGGGTGGCGGACCTCCGGGTTTGTGCGGTCGACGAACCTGGTCTCGCAGCGCTTCGTCGTACAGGTCCTGCACTTCGGGGATCGCGCGACCGTCGAGCGCCACGCGGTCGACAACGGCCAGCTCACGATAGACACCGACACGACCGGCGATCGCCGCGCGCTCCTCGCGGTGACGGGGTTCGCCGTGCGCACGACCGAGCCGGTCGCGTTTACTGTCAGCGTCGAGCGCCGATAGGTGAGCGACGGCGCGTCGCGCCAGAAGCCGGTGAGGTACGGCGTGATTCCGGCTGGTGGGCTCGGCACGCGCTTCCTTCCTATCAGCCGGACGGTCCCGAAGGAGCTCCTTCCGATCATCGACACGCCGGTCATCGAGCTCGTCGTCGCCGAGATGGCCGCGGCGGGAATCTCCCGGGTGGTGATCGTGAACGGCCCCGGGAAGGAGGCACTCGACGCGTACTTTCGCCCGAACGAGCGGCTCGAGCGCCGCCTGGCCGTCGAGTTCCGCAAGGAGGACATCGAGCTCCTGAAGCGGCCCGAGCGCCTGGCCACGGTGCGGGTGGTCGTGCAGCAGGAGGCCAAGGGAAACGGGCATGCCGTCCTCCAGGCCCGCCCGCTCGTCGGCACGGAGCCCTTCGCGATGCTCTGGGGCGACGACATCGTCGTCGGGGACACCCCCGCTATAGGCCAGCTCATCGAGGCGCGGCGGCGCCTCGGGGGCGGCAGCGTCGTTGGGACGATCCGGGTCAGCAAGGAGAAGGCGGCGTCCTACGGCGTGGTCGCCGGGACGCCAATCGACGAACGCACCCAGCGCGTGCTCGCGATCGTGGAAAAGCCGAAGCCGGACGAGGCCCCGAGCGAGTTCGCCGCCGTGCACGGCTACGTTCTCGAGCCCGAGGTGTTCGACGTGCTGGAGCGGGCCAAGCCCGGCAGGAACGGCGAGATCTGGCTCACCGACGCCGTGAGCGAGCTGGCGCGCGAGGGAGCGCCGGTGTGGGCGGTCGAGCTTCAGGGCACGCGCTACGACACCGGGGACAAGGCCGGATACGTCAATGCCTTCATCGACGCGGCTCTCCGCCGCGAGGACGTCGCTCCGCCCCTGCGGGCGCACCTCAAAGAGCTCGGCTGGCGGGCCCCCGGAGAGCGCTAGACAGCCCCCGGCTGACACCGGCTAGACTTTCGCGGTCCCCTTTGGCTCCAGTACAGGGCATCGCCATGGCTGGAGCCGGGTGGGTTGGGGAGGCGACTTGGTGGGGCGGACGCTCGTGCTGCCTGTATTGCTGCGCCTTGGCCGGCTGGCGATCGTCACGTTCGTCGTCGGCATGGGCACCTGGGCGCTCCTCGGTCCGACGCCGCTGGCGCCCTCGACGGCGATCGTCGCCAGCCGCGCCCCGCATGCGCCACGCGGCGTCCTCGGCGTGGAAGCCGCGCCGTTGACCGTGTCCGTCGACGGCCTCGTGGCCAACGTGCGCACGACCCCGGGGACCGTCGCGGACGCGCTTCGGGGGCTGGGTCTCGCCGCGAGCTCGCAGGACCGGCTCTCCTGGCCGATCCAGGCCGCGGTCGTTCCGGGCCAGCGCCTGGCGCTCGATCGCGGGCTGCCGGTGACGCTCATCGACGGGGGCCGGGAAGTGGCGGCCCGGTCCGTCCGTGGCACCGTCGCGGATCTCCTCGCCGCTGCCGGGATCGGCCTCGGGCCGCTCGACCGGGTAGACCCCGCGCCCGGCGCCAGGCTTTACCCGGGCGACGTCGTTCGGGTCACCCGGATCAGCGACGAACAGGTGACCATCCTGGAGACCGTCCCGTTCGCCGTGCAGCTTCAGCCCGACCCGAACCTCGACCGGTTGCGCCAGGTCGTCGTGACAGCGGGCGAGCCCGGCCGCGTGGAAAACACCTACCGCGTGCGGGTGGTCGACGGTCGCGAGACGGATCGGGCCCTCCTTTCGTCCCGGGAGGTGGCGGCGCCCGTGACCGAGGTGCGACGGAGCGGCACCCGGACCCCACCGGCTTCGTCGGAGATCGAGGCGATCATCCGCGACGCCGCGGCGGCGCACGGGGCGGACCCCGAGCAGCTCCTCCGGGTCGCCTACTGCGAGAGCCGGTTCAATCCTGGCGCCTACAACGCTTCCGGCGCGTCGGGGCTCTTCCAGTTCATGCCGCGCACCTGGGCGGTGAACAGCGTCCGCGCGGGCTACGCCGGGGCGAGCCCGTTCGACCCCGTCGCTTCAGCGAACGTCGCGGCGTGGATGTTCGCTCGGGGCCAGGCGTACCAGTGGGTGTGCAGGTGAACGTCTAGCCTCGACCGCATGAATGTCGCGGACCCGCGCGCCCTTCGCGACGTACTGCGCCGGCACGGCGTCCGCGCCGCCACCTCCCTCGGACAGCGCTTCCTTGTCGATCGGGCGGTCCTCTCGGCGATCGTCGACGCTGCCGAGCTCTCGCCAGACGACGACGTGCTCGAGGTCGGTCCGGGGCCCGGAGTCCTCACCGCCGCGCTCGCCACGCGAGTCCGATCGGTCACCGCCGTCGAGGTCGATCCCCGCATGGTCGCGCTGCTCGAAGAGACACTCGCCGACCACAAAAATGTGAACGTCGTCCGGGCGGACGCGCTCAAGGTCGATCTTCTCGGGCTCGCGGGGCGGCCGATCACCCGGATCGTGGCCAACCTCCCGTACCAGATCACGACGCCGCTCCTCGAGCGATTCCTTTCCGACGAGCGCCGCCCGCCGCTCGTCGTCGTGCTCGTCCAGCACGAGGTGGCGCGGCGCATGGCCGCGACGCCCCGCGCCGCGCGCGAGCGCGGCTATCTCTCCGTCTTTACGCAGTCGTTCGCGGAACCGCGGATCGTGAGGCGGGTGCCGGCGCGCGCGTTCCGCCCGCCACCGCGGGTCGACTCGGCGGTCGTGGCGCTCCGGACCCGACCACGGCCGGCATTCGCCCCGCTCGCGCAGGAGCCATTCCTCCGACTGGTGTCCGACGCGTTCCGCCACCGTCGCAAGCAGCTGCGCTCCGCGCTCGGTCACGAAGCCGGGCTCGATCACGAGCGCGCCACAGCGTTTCTCGCCGCCGTCGGCATCGCGCCCGAGCGCCGACCCGAGACGCTGTCGCTCGAGGAGTGGGTCGCCCTCGCCCGCGCGATCGGCGTGGCTGAGCGATGAGCCGAGCCGTCGTCTTGATGGCGCCCGCGAAGGTGAACCTCACGCTGGAAGTGCTCGGACCGCGCGCCGACGGGTATCACGAGCTCGCGTCGGTGTTCGCGACGGTCGATCTGCGCGATCGCGTGCGCGTCGCCCCGTGGCGCGAGCTCGACGTGCGGATCGCGCCATCAGTCGGCGCGCCTGCGGGTGAGGATCTCGCGTCGCGAGCGGTCCGCGCGCTCGCCGCTGCCTCCGGTCGGCCGGCGCTCGCGCACGTGCGCGTTCGCAAACGCATTCCGGTCGCCTCCGGACTCGGTGGGGGATCGAGCGACGCGGGCGCGGTGCTCCGCGGTCTTGCCCGTGCCTGGCGGCTCGATGGCGTGGACCTCACGCTGGTCGCGATGCAGGTCGGCTCGGACGTGCCCTTCTTCGTGAGCGGCGCCGCGTATGCGCTCGTGCGGGGCCGCGGCGAGTTGGTCGAAACGCTCCCGGCGCCCGAATCACTCTGGATCGCGCTCGTGCAGCTTCGCGAACGCGTGCCGACGGCCGCAGTGTTCGGCGCGCATCGCGCGAAGCCATCGAGCGGGGAGCGGAGCGCGCGGCTCGCGAAAGCGTTACGCGATCGCACGGCGACGCTCACCGTGGTACGCGACTCGCTTCACAACGACCTTCTCGACGCTGCGGAGCGCGTCGCTCCCGCGATCGCCGACGCGCGAAAGACCGCGTTCGCGAAGGGGATCGATCTCGCCATGTCGGGGAGTGGTCCCTCGCTCTTCGCCCTGGGGGATGACCGGGCACACGCGATCCGAATCGCGCGTCGATTGCGGCGCGCGGGACTGCCCACGCGTGTCGTGCGGGTCGGTGTCACTCCGTGAGCGACAAGCGAGCGAGGGCTGTCCCCCTACGTTCTACTCATGGATCCACGAGGAGAGCTCACGGTGCAGCAGGCTGGTCAACGCGGCGGGACCTCGACCGCGGGAAAGCACGGCTCGTCGTTCTATCGCGAGATCGGCAGGCGCGGTGGGCAGGCCCGTAAGGGACAGCTTGGCCCCGAGGGGTACGCAAAGCTCGGCCGCAAGGGCGGCGAAGCGCGGAAGACGCAGCTCGGATCGCGCGGGTACGCGGAGCTCGGCCGAAAGGGCGGCGAGGCGCGCAAAACGCAGCTCGGCAGCGAAGGGTACGCGCAGCTCGGTCGTAAAGGCGGACGCCGCGTGGCCGAATTGATCAAACGGGGCAAGCAGCCCGAGAAATAGAGCGCCGCCGCCCTATCCTTTTGGCCGTGTCCGGTACGACCCGGTCGTTCGACCGGCCTGTACGTGATCGCTGGCTGAAGCCAGCAATCTGTGGGGCGTGGCCAAGTGGTAAGGCGGCGGACTTTGGATCCGCTATCCCAGGTTCGAATCCTGGCGCCCCAGCCTGACGCGCCGCGAGATGAGCGAGGCGCCGCTGGCCATCGTGCTCGCGGCGGGCCTCTCGACGCGGATGAAGTCCAAGACCCCGAAGGTCCTCCATCCTGTCGCCGGGCGCCCGCTTCTTGGACACATCCTTCAAACCGTCCGCGCCGTCGGCGCCCGTCCGATGGTCGTCCTGTCGCAAGAGACGGCGCCGGCCCGCGAACTCCTCGATGAAGGTTCGCGGGTCGCGATTCAGGCGACGCCGCGAGGCACCGGCGACGCGGTCCGCGTCGCGCTCGCCGCTGCGAACGGTGATCAGGGCGTGGCCTACATCGTGTACGGCGACACGCCGCTGCTGCGCCCCGAAACGCTCACCCGCATGCGCGCCCTCCTGCGCGAGCGAGACGCGCCCCTCGCGCTCCTGGCCGGCGAGGTCGGGACCGACAACGCATACGGGCGCGTCGTCCGCGACGAGCGCGGCGATGTCGCCCGCATCGTCGAAACGCGCCTTGCGACGGCAGCGGAGCGCCAGCTCAAGGAGTCGAACCTTGGCGCGTACGCGGCCGACCTCGAGTGGCTTCGGGCCGCGGTCGGACGGCTGCGACCCAACGACACCGGAGAGATTTTCCTCACGGACCTCGTGGCCGAGGCGAGACGCGAGGGAAAGCGGGTCGCGGTGCACCTCACCGACGACCCCGAGGAGGGCATCGGCGTGAATACCCGTGCCGAGCTTGCCGTGGCCGAGGCGGCCATGCGAAAGCGGATCCGCGATCAGCACATGCTGGCCGGGGTCACCTTCCGCGACCCCGATTCGTGCCAGGTCGACAGTGACGTCCGCATCGCTGCGGACGTCGTCATCGAGCGGGGAACCATCCTCGAGGGGAAGACCTCTATCGGCGCGGGTTCTCGCGTGGGTCCCTACGCGGTGCTGCGCGACACCACCGTGGGGGAGCGCTGCAAGGTGGAGAACTCGACCCTCGAAGGAGCGACGCTCGAAGACGACGTGCGCATCGGCCCCTACTCGCACCTTCGGCCGGGCGCCTATCTCGAACGCGGCGTGGAGATAGGCAACTTCGGCGAGGTCAAGAACGCTCGCCTCAAGTCAGGGACCAAGATGCACCACTTCAGCTACATCGGCGACGCGGAGGTCGGCCAGCGCGTGAACATCGGCGCGGGAACGATCACGCTCAACTACGACGGAGTGAAGAAGAACCGCACGGTGATCGGCGACGACGCGTTCATCGGATCGGACACGTTGCTCCGCGCGCCGGTCACGGTCGGCGCGGGCGCGACGACGGGGGCCGGTTCCGTGGTGACGAAGGACGTGCCCGAGGGCATGGTCGCGGTGGGCATGCCAGCCCGCGCCATCAAGAAGGCCGACCGCCGCGACAAGAAGAGAACTTAGTGGACGCGATCGTCGTGGAGCTGCTCGTGCTGGAGCTCGTCCTCGTCGCGGTCCTCGCTGTGCTGTCCGCTTGCGAGGCGGCGCTCCACACGATCCGGCGGCCGCAGCTGATCGAAGAGCTCGCCGCTCGCGGACGCCGCGGTCGCCGCGCCGGCACGATGGGCCGAAAGGCCGTCGAGTACCTCGCTTCGATCCAGGTCGCGGAGTTCCTCATCGTCTTCGCGTTCTCCGGCATCTCCGCGGCGTACATCGCGCCGCGTCTTTCGGACCTGCTTCGCTTCATCTTCGGCCCCGGCGCTCCGGTCGTGCGGGATGTTGCCGCGGTGGCCGTGACGGTCGCGGCGCTGTGCCTGGTCGCCGTACTCTTCGGCATCTTCGTTCCCCGCACGATCGGAGCCCGTCATGCGCAGACGGTCCTACTGATCCTCGTGTGGCCCCTCGAGCTCATCACCTGGCTCATGCGACCGCTGGTCGCGGTGCTCTTCACGCTGACGCGCCTCTTCACCAGACCGTTCGGCGGTAACCCCCAGGTCGGGACATCACTCGTGACAGAGGACGAGATCAAGTCGCTGGTCGACGCGGGACAGGCGCAGGGCGTTCTCCAGGAGCGCGAGCAGCGGATGATCACCTCGATCTTCGCGATAGCCGAGAAGCCGGTCCACGAGGTCATGATCCCGCGGACGGACATCATCGCCATCGACGTGGAGACGCCGGCCGAAGAGATCCTCAAGATGATCACGACCATCGGCCACTCGCGGATCCCGGTGTATGAGGGTTCGCCGGACAACATCATCGGGATCCTCTATGTGAAGGACCTCTTCCGGCGTCTCGCTCGCGGGGAGCGAGACGTGCAGATCCGGCCGTACCTGCGCCCGGCCCAGTTCGTCCCCGAATCCAAGAAGATCGACCAGCTCCTTCGCGACATGCAGAAGGAAAAGGTCCACATCGCGATCGTCGTCGACGAGTACGGCGGTACGAGCGGCCTCGTCACGATCGAGGACCTCATCGAAGAGATCGTCGGCGAGATCCGCGATGAGTACGACGTCGAGCAGGACAGGGTCCAGCCGGTGTCCGAGACCGAAGCGTTGATGGACGCGCGCGTGCCGTTCGAGGACGTGCGCGAGACGTTCGACCTCGATGTGCCCTCCTCGGAGAACTACGACACGCTCGGCGGATTCGTCGTTGCCCAGCTCGGCCGATTCCCGAAGACGGGCGAAGCGGTCGAGGTGGGTGGCGCGCGGTTCGTCGTGGAGAGCGTCGAGGGACGGCGCATCCGCCGCGTCCGCGTCGTCAAGAAGACGGCTACCGCCGAGATGGTCTAGTGGAGAGGCTCGGGCCGGGTGACGAGGATCTCATCCGCGTCGCCTCTCTCGCGCGCCAGCGCGCGCACGCGCCGTACTCGAAGTACAAGGTCGGGGCCGCCGTGCGGACCAAGCGCAACAAGATCTACTCGGGCGCGAACGTGGAGAACGCGTCATATGGTCTGACCGTGTGCGCGGAGCGCTGCGCCATATGGGCCGCCGTCGCGGCGGGCGAGACGAAGGACTACGACGCGATCGCGATCGTCATCGACGACGACAAGCTGCCGACGCCCTGCGGCGCATGCCGGCAGGTGATCGCCGAGTTCGCGCCGGACGTGCGTGTGGTCCTTGCGACGACCGGCGGGCTGCGGAAGACAACCTCGCTGACTGCGCTGCTGCCCGAGCCGTTCCTGCCTGGCAATCTCTTGTAGTTGACGCTCGCGCGGAGGCCTCGAACTTACCTGATTCTGGTCGCGTGCGACCAGACGACCTGCCAGCGCCCATCTCTCTTTTCGTAGGCGTCGGTATGCCAGAAGTGCCCTGGCTCCGCCCTCTGCCCTCTGACCACGACTTCTAGCTCCGAGCGATACCGAATGATCGCGGCCGTTTCGTACAGACGCAGCTCAATCGTCTCCGGCTCCCACTTCAGGTAATTAGCTTCTCCGGAAGCGACCGCGCCGAGGTAGTCCTCCTTTGCGAGCGAGTCGCCACTCGGGGTGATCAGTTGGAAGTCATCAGCGTGGAGCTGGCGCGCCACCTCGATGTCTGCCTCGACGAGCGCGCGGAGGCGGTCCCGTTCGGTCGCGCGAATCAGATCGGCGTTTGCTTCGAAGTCGGTCGAGCGTGCGGCCAACTGGAGCCGGCTAGTTCGGCGTTTGTGCGTCGGTGAGCGCTCGGTAGAACGAGCTCGCGCTGGTCATCGCGAGCTCGTGCGGTCCCCCGGTCATCCCACCGCTGATGCGCTCTGACGCGTGCTCGCCGGCGGACTCGAGGTGCAGCACGCCATAGTCGCGGATGAGAGACAAGGGAAAGGGACGCGCGAGGCTCGCGTCCTGGATCCGATCGAGCAGTAGGGCCGTCTGGTGGCGGTTGAACACGCCCCAGCGCGCGATTACCCGGCGGTCGGTGAGCACGAACCACTTCGCGCTCCAGGGGATCCACTTCACGACGATCCAGATCGTCAGCAGCACGCACGCTCCAAGGCAGGCGGCGGCCAGCGGCGGCACGAGCGGGGTGAAAT
>JBOGTG010000031.1:0-24925 GCA_050692175.1 Candidatus Limnocylindria bacterium
CCCTCGTGCGCGGCGCTGTCGATGCCCTGCGCCAGACCGGACACGACCACCACGCCGGCCTCGGCGAGCGATGTGGCCAGCTCGCGGGCCACGCGCGCGCCGTACGGCGTCATGCGCCGCGTGCCCACGATGCTGACCGCGCGCCGCGCGAGGACGCCCACGTCGCCGGCGACGGTGAATGGGTCGGGCGGCGCGCGCAGATCGAGCAAGGCGCGCGGGTAGCGCGGATCGCCCGGGCCGAGCGCGATCACGGGTCGGCGCGCAGGAGCAGCGCGAGCGCGACGTCTTCGGCGCGCACGCGCTCGCTTGCGGCGAGATCGGCGGCGGTCCGCGCCACGCGGAGCACGCGGTGATAGCCGCGCGCGGAGAGCCGGCGAGCCCGGACCGCGTCCGCAAGCAGCCGTTCGGTCTCGGCGTCAACCGCGCAGTGGCGTCTCACCTCGGCGACGCTCAGATCGGCGTTGACGCGTCCGCCGGCTCCCTCCAGGCGCCGGCGCATCCGTTCGCGGGCCGCCACCACGCGAAGCCGCACCGCCGCGGAAGGCTCACGGCCGTCCTCGCGCAGACGTTCGTACGGCACGCGCGGCACGTGCACCCGCAGGTCGATCCGGTCGAGCAAGGGACCTGAGATCCGCCCGCGATACCGGTCGATTTGCTCCGGCAGGCAGGTGCACTCGGCCGCGGGATCACCCCAGTTCGCGCACGGGCACGGATTCATCGCCGCGACAAGGACGAACCGCGCGGGGTATGTCGCGGCACCGCCCGCGCGCGAGATCGTGATGGAGTGCTCCTCGAGCGGCTCGCGCAGGGTGTCGAGCACCGACGGCGAGAATTCCGCGAGCTCGTCCAAAAACAGGACCCCGCAATGCGCGAGGCTGACCTCGCCCGGCCTAGGCGGCGACCCGCCGCCTACGAGTGAGAGGTGCGACGCCGTGTGGTGGGGCGCACGGAACGGCCTCGCGGCGAGGACGGGACGCCGCGCGTCGGTAAGACCCGCGACGCTATGGACGGCGCTCGCAGCGATCGCTTCGGCATCGTCGAGGGGCGGAAGGATCGATTCGAGGGCTCGCGCGAGCATCGTCTTGCCGGTGCCGGGCGGGCCGACGAACAGGAGGTTGTGACCGCCGGCCGCCGCGAGCTCGAGCGCACGCTTCGGAGTCTCCTGCCCAGCGATGTGCTCGAGCTCCACGGGATGCTGTGGCGTTGCCGGCGCACGTGCCGGAACCGGTGTCGGGGCAACGCGCGCGCGACCCTCCAGATGGTCGACGACGTCACGAAGCGATGCGAAGCCGAAAGACTCGACACCGCACGCGGCTGCCTCGCCCGCGTTCGCCGCCGCGACCAGAACCTCGCAAATACCGCGCAGCGAAGCGTGTCGAACACGAGGCATCGTGCCTCGAACCGGACGCAGCGCTCCATCGAGTGCGAGCTCGCCGAGACAGAGTGCGGTGACGTCAACGCACAGCTGCCCGCTCGCGCGAAGGATGCCCAGGGCGATCGCGAGCTCGAAGCCGGTCCCTTCCTTGCGGCGCTCGGCAGGCGCAAGATTCACTGTGACCCGACGGAGCGGGAACTCGAAGCCGGAGTTGCGGACCGCAGCACGCACTCGCTCGCGCGCTTCCTGCACGGCCGCATCCGGCAGACCGACCACGACCAGCGCCGGCAGG
Organism: Candidatus Limnocylindria bacterium; assembly: GCA_050692175.1. GTDB lineage: Bacteria > Chloroflexota > Limnocylindria > P2-11E > P2-11E > 3-1-20CM-2-70-9. The sequence continues at coordinate 1,668 of JBOGTG010000031.1, forward strand.
CCGTTCGCGACGTCGACCTCGACGGTCACCAGCGCGGTCTCGAGACCCCAGAGCGCGCAGGCGGTGACACGCGCGACGGAGCGCGCGGTCGCTGGCCGGTACGGCGCCGTGATCGCGATGGCAGAGGAGGCTGCGCGATTGCGCGCGCCGGTCCCTAGGGACCTTCGGTCGGTACCGCAGTCCTGGCTGGTCCGGCAGACTAGGCGCGTTGAGCTGGCGCGTCGCCCTCGCGCTCTTCGGGATCGGGCTGCTGACGCGCCTTCCCTTCGCGACGGTGAATTTCTACGCGCCCGACTCCGTCCTCTACGCGCGTGGCATGGAGACATTCGACCCGTTCGATCAGCGGCCGCAGCCGCCCGGGTACCTCTGGTACATCCTCGTATTGCGCGCGGTCGACCTCGTCACGCACGACCCGAATCGCGCGATGACCGTCGTGAGCGCGCTCGCTGGCGCCGTGACAGTCGCGCTCGTCTATCTGCTGACGGCGCGCCTCTACGACGAGCGCACCGCGCGCGTGTCGGCGCTCTTCGTCCTCACCGCCGTTACGTTCTGGGCGTACGGCGGCGTCGCGTACCCGTACACGCTCCTCGCCGCGCTCACGACGGCATGCGCCCTCCTCTTCTGGCGCGCCCTGGATCCGGCATCGCCGCCTCCGCGCCGGGGACCGTGGCTCATCGCCGCGTCCGTCGCATGGGGCGTGGCGATCGGCTTCCGCTCCGATCTCGCGATCTTCCTCGCGCCGCTGTGGCTCTTTGCTGCGACGCGAGCGACGATGGCAACGGCAGGAGTGTCGGCGGCGATCGTCGCGGCGCTCGTTGCTCTGTGGATCGTCGCGAGCGCCGTGGCCGATGGAGGCCTCGCTCGCTTCCTCGACGCGGTGCGCATACAAAGCGCGTTCGTCGACGAGCGCTACAGCGTGTTTGGAAACGGACCGATCGCGATCTCCCGAAATGCGTACGACCTCGCGCGCTATGTGGGCCGCGGACTCTACTTCCTGCTGCCGCTCGCCGCTGCGATACTCATCTCGGCAGACGCACGGCGCGTCGAGCTCCGCGACCGCCGGCGCACCGCGTTCATGGCGCTCTGGACCTTGTCCCCTCTGCCCTTCTACGTCTTCGTCCACGTCGGCGAGTACGGATACATCTTCAGTATGTTGCCGGGTCTCGCGATCTTCGCGGCACGGGGGTCGATCGCGCTCGCGAAGGGCCTCCGCATGCCGCGGACCTTCAGGTGGATCGTCGCCGCCGTCGTGCTCGGCAACGCCGGGATCTTCCTGCTGAGCGACAGCCCAATCTCAGCGCGCGACGTCGCGCGACGCGACCGCGGGATCGACGAGAAGCTCGCTTACCTTGCGCCGTTCAGCCCGCAGACCACGCAGATCGTGAGCGGGTACGACTCGGTCCTCGTCGAGTATTACCTCGAGCGCGTTCCCCGCGGCGTGCCACCGCTGCTCGGTTACGACCCCGCGAATCCCAGTTTCACAATGCCTCTTTCGTGCGCAGCGCATACGCCGAGGATGCCCTGCGCGGAGCCCTCCGTCGACGTCGTCATCTGGGACGACCTGCTTCGGGCGGAAGGCCCAGACTGGCAGGAGGTGCGCATGCCGCATGGAGGACGTCTGCGGATCGCGCACGTGCCGCGGTCGGCGTCGCTACGAGTGAGCGACGGCCTCGGCGTCGCGATCGTCCGCTAACGCAGCCGCGACCCGCCGTCCCACGAGCCAGCTCGCAGCTGCCAGCGGCGCTCCGAGGAGGGCGGCGGCAACCGGCCAGACCGAAAGCCACGGCCGCGCGACCGCCTGCGCGTAGTACTGGTAGTAGAGCGCCGTGGCGCGTGGATCCAGACCGTCACTTGCGCCGCCTGGAGGCGTGGCGGGGAACGCAAGCATCCGAGCGAATTCCACGATCACGAAGGCGACCGTGAACGCCGCACCGAGCGCGAGTGGATGCGCCAAGCGGCCGCCGCGCGCGCGGAGGAGATCGATCGCGATCGCCCCGGCGACGAAGAGTGGCGGGAACGCCGGTGCGAGCCAGCCTCCTCCCGCGAGCATCACGTAGGTCACGAGCGCCGCGCCGGTGTACGCCACCGCGGTGACGGTCGCTCCGAAGCGTTCGCTAAGGAATGAGGGGCCGAGCGCGAGCGCGCCCGGGATCGTGAGCGCGACGACGAGCGGATAGAAAAAGCCTTCGCGGGTGACGGACATGATGTAGTAGAAGTTCATCCCGAAGACGAAGACGGCGCAGACGTTCGCGAGCATGAGCGCTCGCAGGAAGCGGCGCAGTCTGTCGGGTATGGCGAAAACGCCGGGCGCGAAGGCCACCGACCAGCCCACAAACGCGAGCGCCGATCCGGCGACTCCCGTCAGGTGCGGCGGGCTCCAGATGTCGATGTCGCGCCCGAATGCACGGTGCCACGCGTCGTCGAACGGCGCTGACGCGATCACCATCGCGGCGGCGATGCCGACGAGGGCGAGGCCGAGCTCCGCGCGCAGTGGACCGATCCGCAGCTCACGGCCGCGCACCGGCCGCCCGCGCATGGCGGTGATCGTCGCGGCGAGAGACGCGAGGCCCCATAGCGAAATGCCACCGTACAGGAAGAGGTGCGGCGCGCTCCAGAACGTGTCGCGCCCGATGAGCCGGTGCCAGGAGACGTCCCATGCCGCGCCGAACCACGTGAGCGCAACGCCGACGAGGCCTAGCACGAGCGGGATCGCCGTGCCTGAGATCGCGATCTGTCGCGCGCGGAGCGGAAGGGCGATCGTCGCCATCGCCGATGATTCTATGAAGCCTCGATGAGCTCCACTCGCGTGCCGTCGAGATCCACGGTGAGCGCCGCGATGACCACACGCCAGCGCGCGTCGCGCTCGCCCCGCATCGCGAGCCAGCCGGCGGCAAGTCGTGCAAGCCGACCGAGCTTGCGGCGGTCGACGGCCTCGGCCGCCGCCACGAAAGAACCGGCACTCCGCGTCTTCACCTCGACGAAGACGTAGCCGTCCCGATCGCGGCATACGAGATCGATCTCGCCGAAGCGCGTCCGTTGGTTCCGGGCGACGACACGCAAGCCGGAGCGCGCCAGCTCGGTCTCAGCCGCGCGCTCGCCCGCGAGCCCGAGGGCGCGCCGATCCACACCAAGGAGAGCGGCTGCCCCTTGAGGCTATGGCGTCGGTGTGATGCGAACGACCCGGTCGCCGCTCCCGTTGCTCGTCGTGAGATAGAGCGACCCGTCCGGACCCTGCCGGACGGTGCGGATCCGACCGTATGTCCCGTTGAAGAAAATGTCCCGCTGCGTCGCGACGTCGCCACTGACGGTGAAGCGGCGCAGGTCGGTCTCGCGCAGGGTCGCGACGAAAAGTGAGCCGTTGTATGCACCCCACTGGACACCGCGCGCGAAGTCGGCACCCGAGGGGGCGATCACCGTACCTCCCGACGACCAGGCCGGGCTCACGAAACGCGGATCGGCGCACGGACCGCGGCAGATCGCATACCCGTAGTTCGCGCCGGCGCGGAGGATGTTGATCTCGTCATGCGTGCTGTCGCCGTGCTCGACCTCGAACGGACGCGCGGTCCCGGGCTCGAAGGTGAGACCCTGCGGGTTGCGGTTCCCCATCGTGTACACCGCCGTGCGCCCGGTGGCTCCAGGCATGATCGGGTTATCGGCGGGGATGGTGCCGTCGCTGTTGACGCGCAGGACCTTCCCGTTCAGCACGTTCGGGTTCTGCGCGTTCGCGGTATTCCCGGCGTCGCCCATCGTCACCCAGAGCTTCCCGTCGGGACCGAACCGGATCCGACAGCCGTCGTGGTTGCTGTTCGCGCGCATCCCCGAGCGGATGACGTAGCCGTCGAACACGGGTGTGTTGGCGTTCATCCGATATCGCAGCACCTGGTTCAGCCACTGGCCGCCATCGCTCACGGAGACGCATACGTACAGGAGGCTGTTCGCGGCAAAGCTCGGATCGAGCTCGATGCTCATGAGCCCGGCTTCCCCGGTCGCGTTGATATTGGGGACTGGGAAGACATTCGCGAGCTGCGCCGCGCCGGGCGCGGCACTGGCGTAGATGAGGATGTTCCCGACCCGCTCTGTCACGAACATGCGCCCGTCAGGCGCGAACGCGAGATCCCAGGGAATCGCAAGACCCGACCGGATGACCGTCGCGGCCAGGCCCGGGACGGTCCCTGCCGCCAGCGGGACGGTGATGATGAGGAAGACCCCCTGGTCCTCCATCCACGACGTCCCGTCGATGACCGGGCGAAGATGCAACGAGTAGGTGCCGGCGATCTGCGGTGCGCGCACCTGGAACGTGAAGGTGGCGTTCGCGCCAGGCGCCACGCTCGGCTCTGTCTGGGCCGCGACGCGATTGACTGACATCCAGTTCACGCCGAGCGGTGCCCATTGCGCGTCGTCCTGGTTGATCCCGAGCCTCGCCTCCTGTCCGAGCACGCCCTTCGTCCAGGTTTGCGTGCCGGTGTTGCGGAAGACAATGCTGAGCGGCGCGCTTACTTGACCCGGCTGAAGCGTTGGATACGGCGACTGGCTCACCCACGCGCTGTGAAATCCGAGCTCGCTCACCACGAGGACATAGACGCCCTCGTCCTCCAGGTGCTGCACGCCATCGAGCACCGGATGGAGAGGCAACCGGTACGTGCCCGGCGTCGACGGTGCTCGCAACGTGAAGGTGAAGGTCCCGATCGCGTTCGGCGCGACAGTGACCTCGCTCGTCGTCGCCACGCGGTTGGCGCTGAGCCATCCGACGGCCATACCGGCATCTGCGAACGCCGTCGAGTCGCCTCCGACCGCAAGGTTCACCTGACGGAGGGGACTGCCGCGCTGCCAGGCCTGGTCCCCGGTGTTCCGGAAATGAATCGTGTACGAGACCGTCCCACCAGGGCGCAGCGTCGGCCACGGCGACTGATCGACCCACGCGGCGTGGAAGCCCGGTGCGGCCTGAGCGGGCTGGGTAAAGAGGGACACCAGAACGAGCGGCGCGAGCAGCGCTACGCGTAGCGCTCTGGTCATCGCTGGGTTAACGGGCTAGAGGTTCTTTTCGTACGAGACCCAGGCCGGCTGCTTGGCGAACCCCATGGCCTCGTTGATGGAGAGCATCGGCTTGTTGTGGACGTCGTTCCAGGTCTTGATGTGCTCGATGCCCTTGTCGATCGCGTACCGGACCGTCCGGAGCTTGAGCGCCATGGCGATACCTTTGCCACGCGCATCGCGGCGCACCCCGGTGAGCCCCTGCCATATGAACGTCGGGTCGTCGAGCGACCGGAACATGTTCGAGACACCGAGATATCGGCCGTCCTTGTCGATCGCGATGTAGAACGCGTCGAGGAGTGCGTTCGGCGCGTCGACGTCGTCACGACGGAACTCGTCGAAGGTATGACGGGTCGGCGGGTCGACGCTCGGGACATCCATACGGCAGTCCTCGTTCAGCTCGTAGGCCTTCTGGAGTGCGGCGGGATCGCCCTGCATCTCGTCCGCGAGCGTGGTGATGCGGATGCCTTGCTTGGCGACGCGATCGTCGGCCGTGCCGAAGCGCTTGAAGTCGAACCCCTTCACAAAGAGCCGGGACTCCCAGTCCCGCTTGACCTCGTGGTAGCCGCGCTTCGTCAGGAAGCGGACGCCGTCGGTCATCGACTCCTTCGCGGCGCTGGCAAGAGTCCGGCCGGCACGTTCGGTAACTGCGGCGGCGAGCTCGTCATAGAGTGCGGTTCCGTGCCCGCGGCGGCGGTCTTCAGGAAGCACCGTGACGTCGATGCGGTACTTGGTCGGGACGAACGCCCAGCGCATGTGGTTGACCTGCGCGAATCCGACGATGCGGCCGGAGTCTTCGGCGACGACGCGCAGCTTGAAGTACTTGCGGTGGTCCCAGGTCTTGTCCCAGTGGCGCCACTCTTCGACGGTCTCGCCGTAATCGGGGTACGACGCCTTCCCCACGGCGACCAGCGCCGGATAGTCGGCGGACGTGGCGGGGCGCACGGTCGTCATCGGGGAGGTCTTCACGGCTCGCGAACTTTATCCGACCGCATCGCGACGAGAAACGTCAACTCGGTGACACTCCAGCTACCTCGAGCTCCAGTGGAATCTGCTGCTCGGCCGACAACATCATCCGGACGGTGCCGAAGTCCTGGCGGTGGAACGGGGTCACGCCGAGCTCGCGGAGGGCCTTGCGGTGATCGATCGTGGGGTAGCCGCAGTTGTGCTCCCATCCATAGCCGGGGTACTTGGCCGCGAGCTTTTCCATGAGGCGGTCACGCGTGACCTTCGCGACGATCGACGCCGCGGCGATCGAGAAGGACTTCGCATCGCCCCTCACGATCTCGGTGTGCCTGCCGGGCGCGAACGCCGGGTCGAGAATGCGCCGCCCGTCGACGAGCACCCAGTCGTACTCGCCGATCTGGCGCAGCGCTCGGAGCATCGCGACGTGACTCGCGTGATAGATGTTCAGCCGATGGATCTCGGCCAGCGACGCGGCACCGATGCCGATCTTCACGACGCGACCGCGGATCGAATCGAGCAGGCCCTCGCGCTGCAGACGCGTGAGCACCTTCGAGTCGTTCACCTTTCGGATGAGCCTTGTGTCCGGCGTGACCAGGCATGCCGCTGCGACGACCGGCCCCGCAAGAGCAGCCATCCCGACCTCGTCGACGCCCACCACACGCAGGAGCCCTTGCGCCCACAGGCGCTTCTCGTTATTGAGGGATGGCATAGGAACCCAGTTTGAGCGACGAGCGGTTCGCTTTCGCGCCCAGGGGCCCCTGCCCCTGTCCGCGAGGAGTGAGGGGGGAGGGGCCCCCGTTAGCCGAGCGAAGCGAGGCGTGGTCAGCTTGACCGTGTCTTTGCCGCGGGCGGAGATTGATCAGGAGGTCTAGGTTCGTGGACCGGCTATGCGCCGGTCAAGTCATCGGCGCTTTTCGCGGAGGGTGGCGGCTTTGCCCACTCGCTCGCGGAGGAAGTACAGAGCCGCGCGGCGCGCATGGCCATGACGCACGAGCTCGATCTTCTCCACGCGCGGCGAGTGGACCATGAACGTGCGCTCCACGCCGACGCCACTCGCGATCCGGCGCACAGTGATCTGCTTGTCGACGCGGCCGTTACGCACGCGGAGCACGGTGCCTTCGAAGTTCTGAAGGCGCTCGCGGTTCCCTTCGACGACCCGCACGCTGACGCGCACGGTGTCTCCGGGCCGGATCTCGGGCAGATCGGCCTTCAGCTGCTCTCGGGCAAGCGTGTTCAAGAGGTCATCCATAGGAATGGTTAGGGCACTCACGAAGTAAAGGGAGTCTAGCAGCAACTATCGCTTCGCCTTCTTCAGACGATCCAGGATCGTCACGTGTGAGACGCCGAAGTGCCGCGCGAGCTCGCGAATCGTCAGCCCGGCGCCTCGCATCTTGGAGACCTCCGCGACCGATGGGCCGCGCTGTCCGCTGCGCGGAGGCCGCAGCCGAACGCCGGCCGCCCGCAGCCGGGCGCGCACCGTGGCGGGAGAGATCCCGAACCTCGCCGCGATTCGGTACGAACCGACGCCGGAGCCATAGGCCGCTTTGAGATCGGCGTCGGAGGCTCGGTCACGTACCGGCGGTCGCGGCAGCCGCGCTCGTTCGGCCGGCGTGAGGCCCGCTCGCTCGAGTAGGTCCGGGCGCCGCTCGGCGGTGCGACGGATGGCCTCGGCGCGACGCCACCGCATGATCGCCGCGTGATCGCCCGAGAGCAGCACGGCCGGCACGCGACGACCCTCGTGCTCCACCGGCCTCGTGTAGTGGGGACCTTCGAGGAGACCCTCGGTGTGCGACTCGTTCGTGAGCGACTCCGCCTCGATGACGTCAGGGACGAGGCGCGTGACTGCGTCGATGACAACCATCGCGGCAAGCTCGCCGCCGGTCAGGACGAAGTCTCCGATCGAGAGCTCCTCGTCGACATCGCCTTCGATCACACGCTCGTCGACGCCCTCGTAATGCCCGCACACGATCACCAGGTGCGGGAGCTGCGCGAGACGTCGCGCTGCGGCGTGGTCGAAGAGCGAGCCCTGCGCGCTCATGAGGACGATGTGACCCTTCTCGCCCTTCGTCGCGCGTATCGCGCGCGAAAGGGGTTCGGGTTTCATGACCATTCCGGCACCGCCGCCATACGGCGCGTCGTCGACGACTTGATGTCGATCGGTCGCCCACTGGCGGATGTCATGGACCGCGAGCTCGATCTGGCGCGCCGCTCGCGCGCGCGCGACGATGCTCTCGGCGAACGGGCTCTCGAACATCTTCGGAAAGAGAGTGAGGACGTCGATTCGCGGGGTCATTCGAGGACCTCCTGCGGCACGACAACGATCCGGCCTCCGACGATATCGACCTCGCGGATCACCGACGCGATCGCCGGGAACAGCTGCTCGCGTGAGCCTTCCGCGCGCACGACGAGCACGTCGGTCTCGCCGGCGCGGATCACTTCACTCACGATCCCCAGCGATTCTCCCTCCGCCGTCTCAGCACGGAGGCCGAGTAGGTCGGCCCAGAGGTACCCGCTCTTCGCGGCGCGTCGAGCCTCGTCGCGCGACACGCGCAGGTTCCGGCCGCGTACGCCTTCCGCATCGGTGCGCGTGGCGTGGCCTTCGAACCGCACGATCGGAACATCGGCCGCCCCGCGTACCGATGCGATGACGAGCTCGCCCACACCATCACAGAGAAGGCGCGAGCCCTTGCGGAATCGGTCGGCGACATCGGTGCGAGGATGCACCTTCACCTCGCCGCGCACCCCGTGCGGCGCGCCCACGACCCCAACGATGGGGTCGTCGGTGCTAATCGATTTCGAGGTTGACCTTGGTCCCATCGCGCGTCGCCATCACCTTGAGGAGCGCGCGGATGGCCTTCGCGATCCGTCCCCCGCGGCCGATGACCTTTCCGACGTCCGGTTCGGCGACCTGCAGGTGGAGCTTGGTGAAGTCCCCGTCCAGCTCCTCGGTGACCACGACAGCCGCGGGATCGTCGACGAGCGCCTTGGCGACGTGCTCGAGGAGCACGCGCATCCGTCCCGGCTGCGCCTGGACGCTCATCTAACGGAGGCCGGAACCTCTCCCTCGGGAATGCCACTCCGGATGAGCAGCGAGCGCGTGGTCGAGGTGGGCCGCGCTCCGTTCTTGAACCAGTGCCGGGCGCGCTCCGCGTCGACGACGAGGCGGGCGGGCTCGGAGAGCGGGTCGTAGTGGCCGATCGTTTCGATGAACTTGCCGTTTCGTGGCGCGCGCGAGTCCGCGATCACGACGCGGTACGTCGGCGCTTTGGTCTTGCCTACACGGCGCAGGCGAATGTGAACTGCCAATTCGGTCGGGATCCTCCTCGCGAATGTGCCGTCCGTGGGGCCCCTACCCCATCAGGGGCCCCTACCCCTGGGGGCGAACACATCGATGATATGGCATCACGTTGGCTGGAGTCCGGGCCCCATCCCGATTCACTCGCCTTGAGCGCCCCGAGGCTCCGAGGCCACGCGGTACTGGCCACCCCCCATGAGCTGGGCGCGATCGGCCGCCGCTAGAGCTGCCCCTAACAGGGATGTCGCATCGTCCGCGTCCCGAGGGAACTCTGCGACGCCGATGCTGCAGTGAAGGGAACGAGCCTTACCAATTACATCGAATGGCTCCGCGAGGACGAGGAGGAGGCGGACGGCAACGATTGCAGCGTCGTTAGTCGACGTGAGCGCTGTGAGCACAACAAGAAAAGAATCATTCGACATTCGCGCGGGCACGTCGCTTCCTCGTACGAATGCCGTGATGCGCATCGCGAATTGCCGGACCACCTCGTCGGCTACCTCACCATCCGCGGTTTCGCGCAACTGCCGAAAGCGGTCGAGCTTCAGACTCAGGACACCCACAGATCGCTTATCGCGCCTGGCGAGGGCGATCGCCTGGTCAAGCTGGACGAGAGCGAGATCTCGTCCCGGGAGGCTGGTGGCCTCGTCGATTAGACCAAGCGAGCGCAGCTGTTGCCGCGTGCTGCGAAGACTCACAAGCGAGGTGCTGTCGGTGAACATCAGGATCAAGAAGATCTGATCGTTCGCCTTGACTCGCGAGTACCGCAATTCGACCCATTTGCCGTCGCGTATCTCGATCAACGAACCCGGCGCCTTCACGAGGTCACCGATGCTCCGTTCCGCTGCCTGCGCTAGCGACCACCCTGTGATGGCCGCCGCTGCGGTATTCCAGAAGAGCAACTTCCCGTCCGGCCCCACGATCGCGACCCCATCCCGTGTACCGGTTGCGATCAGCGCCGCCAGATCGAGACCCTCGGAGGTCAGCTGCGGCGGCAGCGCAAAGTCGAAACTGCTCGGTTCGCTCATCCCGCGCCGGCGGCTGGGCCGCCGAGGAGTTCGTCGACCAGGGCCACCAGCTCACGAGGCCGGAATGGCTTTCGCAGGAAGCGGTCTGCCCCGACACGCAGGGCCCACTCCCCGGTGGCGACACCCGAGACGACCACGACCGGGGTCGATGCGTGGCCCTCGGTTGCACGCAGGCGCCTCACGAACTCGTAGCCGTTCAGGTTCGGGAGCATTAGATCTACAACGATCAACGCCGGGCCGCGCTCGCTCCGCGCTAGCCCCTGGGTGCCGTCCTCTGCAACGAGAACTTCATGGCCGGCGTCACCGAGAACGTCGCGGTAGAGCTCAAGCGTTTTCGGGTCGTCATCGATGACCAATATCCGCGCCAATTTCCCAGAGGTTGAGGTCGGCTGTCTCCATAGTCAACTCTTGGTTTTGTCGGCTCGGGCGTCGGCGCCTTCGGGCGCCCTCAGCCGCCAAGCGTGGTCACAGACGCACTCCAGGAATCCGAGGCAGTCGACCACTCCGCATCATCGGCCCCAGCTGCTTCATTTGCTTCCTTAGCGACTCAAATTGCTTCACGAGCTGGTTCACCTCCGAAACGGTGGTCCCAGATCCTGCGGCGATCCGGCGCCGGCGAGACCCCTTGATGAGCGTCGGGTCGGCACGCTCGGCCTTTGTCATCGACGAGATGATCGCCTCGATCTTGCGCATCTGGCCCTCCGCCTCCGGGCCCTCCGGGAGCTGCTTCGCGATGCCGCCCAGGCCGGGAATCATCTTCATGAGATCCCCGAGCGGGCCCATCTTCTTCACCTGCTGCAGCTGGGCGTAGAAGTCCTCGAACGTGAACTGGGCCTCCAGGAACTTCTTGGCCTGCGCTTCGGCGGTCTTCTGATCGACGTGCTCCTGCGCGCGCTCGACGAGCGTGAGGATGTCCCCCATCCCGAGGATCCGCTGAGCCAACCGGTCGGGGTGGAACACCTCGATCGCGTCGAGCTTCTCGCCGGTGCCGATGAGCTTCACCGCGACGCCCGTCACCGCGCGAACCGAGAGCGACGCACCACCGCGGGCATCGCCATCCGCTTTCGCGAGGACGAGCCCAGTGAGCGGGAGCCGCGCGTGGAAGGCCGTCGCGCTCTCGACCGCGTCCTGTCCGGCCATCGCATCGACGACGAGAAGGACTTCGTGCGGCTTGACGGCGGCGACGACCTCCGCGATCTCGGTCATCATCGCCTCGTCGATATGAAGGCGGCCGGCGGTGTCGACGATGACGGTGTCACGGCCTTCCGCGGCGGCGCCACCGGCGAACGCAGCGACATCGGCAGCCAGACGTTTGGGATCGACCGCGCGCACCGGGAGGCCGAGCTGTTTGCCAAGTGCGACCAGCTGATCGATCGCGGCTGGGCGGTGCACGTCCGCCGCGACGAGGAGCGGATGCCGACCCTGCTTGCGCAGGAAATTCGCGAGCTTGGCCGCGGTGGTGGTCTTTCCGGATCCTTGAAGCCCGGCGAGCACGATGACCGTCGGCGGCCGATCCGCGCGCACGAGAGGGATCGCCGCGCCGCCGAGCATCTCGACGATCGCATCGTGGACGATCTTCACGACCTGCTGCGCGCCGGTGATCGACTCCAGTACGCGTTCGCCCATCGCGCGCTCGCGAACCGTCGCGATGAGCTGGCGGACGACCTTCAGATTCACATCAGCTTCGAGGAGCGCGACGCGAACGTCGCGCAGGGCCTCGTCGAGGTCCGCCTCGCTCACGCGCGGGCGGCCGCGGAGCCGCTCGAACGTGTTGGTCAGACGGTCAGAGAGCTGCTCGAACACCTGGAACCGACTCTAAAGCGTGCGGCCCGGAGCCTCCGGACCGAATGCGAGCGGCGGGGGCCGTCCTCTACCGCCTCCCCGCCCGCTCACGCAACCCCACCCCGCGATAGGAAACGCGATCGGGGCACCGACTTCAAGTGATTGGGCGTCGAGTTCGTGAGGGCATACACATTCTTGGTACGCCCCATGTCGCGTTCTCATGCGAGTGCTCCGGGACGCGACGAATGAACCTCAGGACGCCGGGGACAGAAGTGCGCTCACGAACGCAGCGGGATCCATCGGCACCAGGTCGTCGGGCTTCTCGCCCACTCCGAGAAGCTTGACGGGAAGTTTGAGCTCGTGGGCGATCGCGAAAACCGCGCCGCCCTTTGCCGTGCCATCCAGCTTCGTCACGACGAGTCCAGTGACCGCGGCGGTCGCGGTGAACTGGCGCGCCTGCTGGATCGCGTTCTGGCCAGCGGTGCCATCGAGAACGAGGAGCACCTCGTCCGGAGCGCCCTCGCGCGCGCGGCCGGTCACGCGCACGATCTTTCCGAGCTCGTCCATGAGGTGACCCTTGGTGTGCAGCCGTCCGGCCGTGTCGGCGATGACCGTCGTATTGCCGCGAGCGACCGCCGCGTTCATCGCGTCGAAGACGACCGCCGCCGGGTCACCGTCCGGTTTTCCCGAAACGATCGGCACGTCCACCCGCTCGGCCCACCGCTCGAGATGCTCGATGGCCGCGGCCCGGAAGGTGTCCGCCGCCGCGAGCAGCGGACGCTCACCCGAGTTCTTGAGCCGCTTGGCGAGCTTCGCCGCGGTCGTCGTCTTTCCGCTCCCGTTCACGCCGACGACGAGGATGACGCGCGGCCGCTGGCCGTCGCCGCGGAGGAGGACGTCTCCCGAGAGCGCGGCGACGAGTGTCTCGCGGACGGCGGTAAGCGCTTTCGGGACCGTCTTCACCTCACCGGTCGCGAAGAGATCGCGGAGCTGCGCCACGAGGGGATCCACGAGCGACACGGAGACATCGGCGCGAAGGAGTGCCTCCTCCAATGCGTCGAGCCACTCGGCCGTCAGGGGCTGCTCGCCGTGACCGAAGAGACGTGCGAAGAGTCCGCCGCGGGTTTTCGCGAGGGCGTGCTCGAGGCTCACAACTCGCAGGCTACCCGGCCAGCTACCCCGCTCGTTCGCGCTCCGCGTCGAGATCCGCGAGCCGCAGCGAGATCACCTTCGACACACCGCCCTCGTCCATCGACACGCCGTACAGCATGTCCGCCGCCTCGATCGTTCCGCGGTTGTGCGTGATCACGACGAACTGCGTGCGGTCGGTGAGCTCGCGGAGCGCCTGCGTGAAGCGACCGACGTTGCGTTCGTCCAGCGCCGCGTCGACCTCGTCCAGGACGCAGAACGGGGCAGGCCGCACCCGCAGGATGGCGAGGAGCAGCGCCGTCGCGGTGAGCGCGCGCTCACCACCGGACAGCTGGTTGAGGCTTCCGATCCGCTTTCCCGGCGGACGGGCGTAGATGTCGATGCCCGGTTCTTGGGCTTCGCCCTCGGCCCCCCGGTCATCACTGGTCCGCAGCGATGCCTGACCGCCGGCGAACAGGCGCTGGAAGAAGACGCCGAACTCGCGGTCGACCGCCTGCAACGTCGCGCTGAACTGTTCGGCGATCGTCCGCGCCAGGTCGGCGGCGAGCGTGCGCAGGTCGGCCATCGCGCGCTCTAGGTCGGCCTTCTGCGTCGACAGGAACTCGTGACGCTGGCCGATCTCGGTGAGCTCGGTCGCGGCGAGCGGGTTCACCGGCTCAAGGGCGATGAGCCTTCGTCGGAGTCGCTGGAGGGCGGCGACCGTGCTCGTCTTCTCCTTTTCATCCGGCTCCTCGTCGAGCGCGATGCTCGCGGGGTCGGGAAGCGGCTCGTCCTCGGGCAGGCCGAGCTCCGCGCGCACCTGCTCCTCGAGCAGCCGCAGCGCGCCCGAGGCACGCTCCTCCTCAACCGCGAGCTTGCCGCGCTCGCCGCGGAGCTCGGCGAGCCTCTCGCGCGCCTTGGCCAGTCGTTGCTCCGACTCGCGGCGCGACCCTTCCGCGGCGAGCGCACGCTCACGCGCGAGCTCAGCAGAACGCGCCGCCTCCTTCGCGTCCGCTGTGGCCCGACCGAGATCCTGCTGCGCCGACTCCAGGCGCGCGCGCGAGTCTCGCTCCTGAGCGATAAGCGCGCGGAGACGGTCCTCCTCTTCCGCGATCCGCCGCTCGGTCGCGCTGACCTGCTCGCTCAGCGCATCACGGAGCCGAACGGACGCACTCCGTCGCTCCTCGAGCGTGGCCGACTGGAGCCGAGCTTCCTCGGCACGCTTCGAGGCCGCGTTGTGTGCGTCGACGGCGAGCTGCTCCTCGCGCTCCGACGCCGCGAAGACCTCTGCCGCCGTGCCTCGCGCCGTCGCCGCGACCTCGCTATCCCCTGCGAGTTTCTCACGACGCGTGAGAAGCTCGGCACGTTCGCGTTCGATCGCGGCCGCGCTCGCCTCCTGCGCGCGCACGAGATCGCGGACGTCCGCTTCGCTGGTCGCGAGCCGGTCCGCGGCGGTCTCGGCGTCCCCCCGCGCACCCTGCGCGGCACCAAGCCGTTGATCGGCCTGCTCACGACGTCGCTCCGCTTCGGCGCGCTGCGAGAGGACGTCCCGCTGCGCGCGCTCGGCGGTGATCAGCTCTTCGTGGAGTCGCGCGGCCAATCCTGCGAGCTGCGTGGTGGCGTCGCGCTCGGCGCGCTGCCGTGGGTCGACGATACGAGCGAGTCCGGGCAGCACGAGCAAGCCGCTCGGAACGATCACCGCGCCCGCGCGCAGCGTCGCCGCCGCAGCGAGCGCCGTCGCATCGTCAGGCGCGACGAAGATCGCAAGGCCGTCCGCAACACGCCGGCAGCCCTTCGGAACGGCAGCATCGCTCGCCGCACGACCACTCGCGACCGCGACGGCGCGGCCGAGAGCGGCGCGAACGGCGTCGGGTGAGGCGATGCGCTCGTGGAGCCAGGTGAACCCCTTCGGCAGTGCGGGCAGCTCATGGGCGCCTTCGCGCGCGACGAGCTCCGCGTCCGCGCGCTCGACCGCCTCGCGGAGCGCCGCGGTCTGCCCGCGGACGAGCGCGAGATCGCCATCGATCCGCTGAAGCTCGTTGCGGGCGGCGCCGGCGCGCTCGGCGGCGCTCTCCGCCGAACGGGCGGCCTCGGCGACCTTCTCTCGCGCCCGGCCGAGGTCCGCCCCGATCCGGCTTCGCTCGCGCTCGCGCTCAGTCCGCTCCTTCGCAAGGCCCGCAGCGGTGGCGACCAGCTCTTCGTCCCGCGTCAGGAGCGACCGCTCCTCATCGCCCAGACGCATCTCGTCGCTCTCCCGCACCAGGTGCGCACGTTCCGTCTCGACACGAGCGGCCCGCGCCTCGGCGAGCGCGACACGCGTGCGCGACGCTTCCTCTTCCGCGGTGCGCGCGCTGTCGGCGGAGTCGCGCGCGCGGCGCGCCGCGTCCGCGGCCTCTTCGTCGACCCGCGTCCGGCGCTCGCGAAGGCTCGCGAGCTCGCCCGGTAGACCGGCGAGGGCCGTCCCGGTTCGCCCGCGCTCGGCCCCGATCGCCGCGAGGCTCGCCTCGAGCCCGGCGACGCGCTCGCGGGCGGACGCTTCGACCGACGCGGCATCCGCGGAGGCGATGCGGCGGAGCTCTTCCTCTTGCCGCGCGGCCCGCAGATCCTCGTCCGTCCCGGCGGTCGTCGATTCCCCCTCGGCGACGAAGTCGGTCAGGCGCTCGATGTCCTTGTCGACGCCGCCGATCTTCGTCGCGAGATCGGCTCGTTGATCGGCCGTCGTGCCGAACGACGCTTTGTACCAGCGCAGCGCGCGGCGGCGGAGCTCGTTGCGGATGGTCTCGTACTCGGTCCACTTCGCGGCCTGATCGCGGAGCGCTTCGACGCGCGGACCGATCTCGCGAAGGATGTCGTTCACGCGCACGAGCTCGGCCTCGGCCGACTTGAGACGGTTCAGCGCTTCCTCGCGCCGCAGCTGCAAGCGTCTCGTGCCTGCGGCTTCCTCGATGACCGTGCGGCGATCCGCAGGACGGAGCGCGAGGATCTGGTCGACGAGACCCTGACCGATGACGACGAAGGGGTTGTCTGCGAGGTTCGCCCCCGCGAGCAGGTCCTGAAGGTCGCGTAAGCGGACCCGCGAGCGGTTCACGAGGTATTCGGCCTCGCCGTTCCGGAAGAGACGACGGCCAACCTCGATCTCGGTGAAGTCGATGGGCAGACGCCTCGACGAGTTGTCGAGCTGGAGCAGCGCTTCGGCGTGACTCAGCGCCTTGCGTGTTTCACTTCCCCCGAAGATGAGCTCTTCGTTGCGCTTCGCGCGGAGAATTCGCGCGTTGTTCTCGCCGAGGGCCCAACGAATCGCGTCGGCGACGTTCGAGTTGTGGACGATTACGTTGTCAGCGACGAAGTTATGCGTCTCATCAACGCAGAGGTCATATACCCATCGGTCCTCGGGTTGAAATTCCTCGACCGCGACGACCTCATCCCAATAGACATCTGATTTCGCGAGTTTTCGAATCTGACCGAGGAGGGGTTCCGCGGCTGCGACGGAGGATCCCAGCTGCTCTATGTGATCGACGACCTCGAGCAGTCCGCGGCGGCTCGCATGGCACCTTCGTTCGGTGTATGCCGCAAGTTTCGATCTTCCCCTGCGGTGCTTCTTGACGTTGACGCCGCCCACGCGCGCGGCCTGGTGAACGAGATCTGTTGCGGTTGGCACGACATCCCAATTCGGGTTCCCGCCAGCCGGCAGTTCAGCTATCTTCCCAAGAGCTTCGCCCTTGTCGCCAGCGAAACGCAAATGTGCGCTCAACACCCGAAGTTGCTCGTTGCCGTAGACATAGACGCTGAAATAGGGGCGACGGATCTTGGCGGCGGTATTCGTCGCGTACTTCTCTTTTCGACGGATCGTCGCGAATACACCGAGCCGCAGAAGGAGAGAAACAACACCTCGGGCGAGGTTCTCGCTCGCCGAGGCAAACTCCACATATGCCTGGGCGCGACCGCGATAACGCTTGACGCACACGTAGGAGTCGCCCTCGAAGAGACCGGAGAGGAACCCCCACTGGACTTCTTCGGGAGCCGCGAGCAGGAGCTCTGGGACAACCTTCTCGGCAGCTACCGAACCCATCTTCAGATCGAACAGTCGCTCGAGTAGGACGGCCAGCGCTCGGGACGCGTGAACCAAGATCTTGGCATCGGCGTTCGTCGAATGGTCGTAACGACCAGTCCGCAATCCGAAGATCTCTTCCCCGAGTCGTGCATAGTCGTCGTTGACTCTTGGATCACTGTTGGTGAAGCGCGCGGACCCAGCGATGTTTTCCCCTTCGGCGATCAAGAGGCCGAGATAGCGCGCGACGTCCGGAGTCAGAGCCTGCGGGACACGGACAGAAACACCGTACTTCGCTCGAATCTGCGGTCCGAGGGCTGGCGACTCCTGCGACGCGGCCGAGAGAGCTGCAAGTGCCGCTGTGCTCAGACCGCTGTCGCTCCTGGGATTCTCACGCGTCGATCGTTGGAGGTGTGCTGCGTCGGCCCAGGCCCGGTAGGACCCGAACCATCCCGTGCCGCTTGAGGCCCACTCGGCAAGTTCAGGACTTGGTAGCACGCGGATTCGATCGGCTTCATCAAAAAGGTCGAGCGTCCGTAAGAACGGAAGAGAGGCGCGATCGGCGCTGAGCGGCAACTCACGCGGAAGCGCGACTTGGACGCCTCGACGAACTTCGTCCGCGCGGAGGCTTCGGATGTATCCGCCATCAAGCGTAAAGAGCGGGTGGTATGGAGTGAGCTCAACGACCCTTCCCGACCGCGTGTGGACCCGTAGCATCTTCAAGGGTGCGGTTCTCTTGACGAAGGCCGCCACTGGTCGTGCCTCGAGCTTCAACGAGCCAGGATCGAGCGAGACCACTTCAACTGTCGCGTTCGGCCGCGCGATGAATCCGTCATCGATGATCTCCACTGGACCGGACGCAAGCGCTCTCTCAACCATCTCGCCGATCAGGCGCTCGGATCCATCGGCGAGCGTCACCCGCGACCAAAAACGGAGACACTTCCCGCTTCCGTTTGGACCAACGATAGCGGTAATCCCAGGTGCGAATTGCAGTTCCGTCTTGTGTACGAAACTCTTAAACCCCACAAGACTCAGGCTTTTAAGAACGGCATGCGCTTGTCCGCCGCCCTCGATGACCTTCAGCTCGTCACTCATTGCGTCACCAGTTCCATGAGCTTCGCGGCCGCGGCCTCTTCGGCGGCGCGTTTCGACGCCCCGGTGCCCTGCGCGACGTTTCCCGCCACCGCGACTTCGACGACGAAGCCGCGCTTGTGCTCGGGACCGCTCACGTCGAGCGTCCGGTATGCCGGCAGCGGGTGGTGCGCCCCCTGCGCCCACTCCTGCAGCAGCGTCTTCGGAGACTTGCGCGGCGAGCTCAGCGTCGCGGCGATGGCCTCACCCATCGTCCGTTGCACCAGCCCGGTCGCGGCCTCGAGACCGCCTTCGATGTAGCACGCGCCGACTACCGATTCGTAGAGGCTCGCCGAAAGCCCTGCGCGTCCGCGGCCCCCGGTTTCCTCTTCGCCTCGCCCCAGACGCGCGCGCTCCGGCAATCCGAGCTGCCTGCCGATCTCGGCGAGCGCCGCAGATGACACGAGGGTGGCGCGAAGCGCGGTGAGCTCGCCCTCCGTTGCGTCGGGAAAGCGGCGATACAGCTCTTCGCCGACAACGAGGTCGACCACCGCGTCGCCGAGGAACTCGAGGCGCTCGAAGTCGTGCGCATTCTCTTCCGGATGCTCATGGAGATACGAGCTGTGCGTCAGCGCGTTCTCGAGCAGCGCCAGATCCGTAAAACGGTATCCGCCGATCTCGATGTCGGTCATTTCCTCCATAAGCGCAGAAAAGGCAGGGGCTCCGATGCCCCTGCCTCCCCTACGCGCTGTGTTCGACGTGATTGTGCGCGCTAAGCGACATGCTCCTCTATGTATTCCTGCGCGTCGCCCACAGTCTTGATCTTCTCGGCCTCTTCGTCCGAGATCTCCATCCCGAACTCTTCCTCAAGACTCATGATGAGCTCGACCAGGTCGAGCGAGTCAGCGTTGAGATCGTCCACGAACGAGGCCTCAGGTTTTACGTCCACCTCGTCGACGCCGAGTTGCTCGACGATGATCTTCTTGAGGCGATCGTAGGTGTTGCCCGCAGCCAACAATGTCCTCCTCCGGGTCGAGAGCGACCCCTCCCCCGCCCGCCCGCGGCGGCAGGTCCGGGCAAGTGTCACGGCGACCCGTCTGGCCTGTCAATCGGGTGGCGCTAAAGAAACTGGGCTCGGCGGGCCTCTCTATGGTGAAAGCCGATGACAGACCGCTGGCGCGAGGTCTACGACCGCGAGTACCCCCGCCTGGTACGGGCGTTGCTCGCGATCGGCCGCGACCCCGCTGCGGCAGAGGACGCGGCGCAGGAGGCCTTCGTGAAGGCTCACCGAACCGGCCTCGACAACATCGAAAAGCTCTCGGGCTGGCTGCTCGTGGTGGGCACCCGAGAGGTCTTCCGCAAGGCCAAGCGGGCCCGCCGCGAGGACGAGGTCTGGGCGTCGCTACCGCCCCGTGACGATGGCTTCGACAACGCCGCGGATCGGATCGATCTGCTGGCTGCGCTCGGCGAGCTGCCCGAGCGGCAGCGGGCGATCGTCGTGGCTCGCTACTACTACGGCCTTTCCTACGACGAGCTCGCGGACCACTTCGACATCAAGAGCGGGACCGTCGGCGCAACGCTGCATCAGGCGATCGAACGCCTCCGCCAGATCCAGCTCGCCGGCCGGCTCGCGCGAGGAGCCATGAGATGACTGACGAACGACGGGACGATGAGATCATCGGCCGCGCGCTCTCACGCGCGATCGAGACGATCGATGTGAACCAGACTCCGTTCGAGCGATCGCGGATCGCGACCGCGCCGGCGCGGCGATCGTTCTTTGGTCTGTGGCAGATGGCAAGCGCGGCCGCCGTGATCGTGCTCGCGCTCGCGATCGCCACCTGGCTCACTCGTCCCGCAGACGATCGCGGACCGGTCGCCGCGTCACCGACAGCTCCGTCGGGATCGAGCTCGCCGGCTTTCACGGCGCCTCCGGCATCGGCGACTCCGGCCCAGGATCGGATCTGGGTGTACTTCGCTCGCGATGGGCTTCCGCCAACCGGCGGATTCGCCACAGGCTCCTTTAACGACAGCCGACCCGAGGCGCGGATCTTGTCGCGCTTGGAAGCACTTCGCCAGGCGAAGACTGGTCTCCCGGCGGGCGCCACGAATGCGTTCGCACAGCCCACACCGACCCAGAGCGGATCAGGAACGTTCTCGATGTCTGCACAAAAAGTGCAGGGTGACCTCGCAACGGTCGAGTTCGACATCTCGGGCGGCTGGGCGGTTCGCGGTAGCGCCCAGTCACTCGCGCTACTACAGCAGCTCGTGTACACGATCACGGAGGAGCCGGGCATCCGCCGAGCGCTTATCACTGAAAAGGGGAAGCCCAACGCCGTCATCGACCAGCTTGTCGTCGACAAACCGCTCACCCGTGAGGACGTGTTCGGGTACGCCAGCGCGGCCACGCCGCAATCGATCGAAGACGCCGGCGACGACACCGTCGCCGACATCGTCGACTGGCGCGCGTCCGTCGATGAGGTCGCGCCGGGCCTGGGCCGGTTCGTCGTGGAGCTGAAGCCCACGAGCTCCACCCAACCATTTCCCTACCCGCAGTTCACAGCGAAGCTCGAGCAGGTGACAAACGCGAACGAGGCTGGGAAATGGCTCATCCGCGTCGAGCTCGCCGACGCCGTGTGGCAACAGGCTCAGGGTGAGGCCTTCCACTGCTGCCCGCTGAAGGTGGTCGGCAAGACGCCGATCCGGCAGGTCGCGGCCTATCCCCTCGGCGCGAATCCGACCCCATTGCCCGGACCCGGCACGCAAGGCGGCGGGGCGTACCGTGGCGTTGGATTCGGGATCTACCTCGACGACGCGCGGCCATGGCGAGCCGCCATCCTTCACAACCCGCTGCGGCTGGTCGTTGACGTCGGCGGGACACCGCAGGCGACCAGCGACAGCGTCGCGGTGTACGCGCCACGCGCCGGCGAAACGGGCCGTACGGTGACTATCAGCGGGTTTGCGCGGGCCTTCGAGGCCAACGTCGCGTGGCGGATCAAGGACTCCGCCGGGCGCGAGGTCGCGAAGGGTTTCACCACGGCGAGCCTCGGGACGAGCCCGGTATGGGGATCCTTCCAGACCACGGCGACGATCCCAGCAAACGTCGGCGGGAACGTCACGCTCGAGGTGTTCTGGCCGAGTCCGAAAGACGGCGAGCCCATGGGGCTCGTGCAAGTACCGCTGAGGGTGCGCTAGCCGGAGCGCTCCTTCGGCCCCCCGACGGCGGTCGCGAGCACACCGTTCACGAACTTCGGCGAGGCCTCGGAGCCGAACATCTTCGCGAGCTCCACGGCCTCGTCGATGACCACGCCGGCCGGCGCGTCGCCCGAGACGCGAAGCTCGTACAGCGCGATCCGCAGCACGTTGCGGTCGATCCGCGCCATCTGATCGATCGGAAACTCCGGCGCGAGCTGCGCGATCTCCGTGTCGAGATCCTTGCGATGCTTGAGGACCCCTTCGACGAGATCCCACGCGAACGCGGACGCCTCCTCGGTCAATCCCGCCCGGAACGCGCCGCGCTGCCATGTCTCCTTGGGATCGGCGCGATTGAAATCGATCTCGAAGAGCGTCTGGAGTGCGAGTCGCCGTGCGGGATGGCGTCCGCCCCGCGGTGGCCTCTCCTTCACGCTGCTGATGCGACGCCCTCGCCGAGCGCGTCCAGGAGTCGGGTCGAGACGGCGCGCTCGGCGACCTCGATGGCGCGGCGCATCATGTTCGCTCGCGCGCGGCCATGTGTGACCACTGAGATGCCGGCGACGCCGAGAAGCGGCGCCGACACATACGGGTCGTAGTCCATGCGGCCGCGGAACTTCGAGAGGCCGCCGAGCGCGATGAGGCCCGCGACCTTCCCGAGGGGCCCGCCGAAGATGTCGTGACGGATGCCGTCGACGAATACGTCGACGACGCCTTCCATGCCCTTCGCCAGGACGTTGCCGGTAAAGCCATCGGTAACGCAGATGTCGGTGATGCCGCGCATCACGTCGCGGCCCTCGATGTTGCCGTAGAAGTTGAGATCTTCGGCACCGGAAAGGAGTGCGTGCGCGGCCAGCTGCAGGCGGCCGCCTTTCTCCGGCTCCTCGCCGACGTTGATCAGCCCGACGGACGGTCGCTCGACGCCGTGAACCTTTTCCATGAAGCGGGAGGCCATGCGCGCGTACTGAAGGATGTTGTGCTCGTTCGCGTCCATCGTGGCGCCCGCGTCGAGAAGGCACGCCGGCTTGCCCTTCGTGGTCGGCAGCATCCCGCAAAGCGCGGGGCGGTCGATGCCGCGGATTCGGCCGAGCACAAGAAGCGCGGCCGCCATGGTCGCGCCGGTGTTGCCGGCTGACACGACAGCATCAGCCTCCCCGTGCTTGACCATCGAGGTCGCCACGCCGATCGACGTGTCTGCGCGACGCCGCAGTGCCGTCGCGGGGTGTTCGTCCATCCCGACGACGTCCTTCGCGTCGCGCAGTGTTATGCCGGACGGGACCCCACCGCCGAGGAGCTTACGCACGGCGTCCTCCCGGCCGACGAGGACGAGATCGGATGCGCCGCCCTTTTCCCGATACAACAACGCGCCCCGGACGATCTCGTCCGGGGCGTGGTCGCCGCCCATCGCGTCGACGGCGATCTTCACTCGGGGCGCGCTCTTCTTATTACGCGGGCGTCCGCTTCGCCTTGATCGGTATGACCTGGCGGCCGCGGAAGGTCCCGCAGTGCGGGCACGCGTGGTGCGGCGGCTTCGGGCTCTTGCACTGGGGACAAGGAACGAGCGTCATCGCGCGGAGCGCGAGATGACTGCGACGCTCGCCTTGCGCCGCGCGTGGGATGCGCTTCTTGGGTTGGCCTGCCAAAGCGTTCTCCTAGAGGGGGTTGCGATGATTCTAGCCGCGCGGGTCAGCGCTCCGGGTGAAAGTCCTTGAGCTTGCTCAGC
>JBOGTG010000032.1:0-18765 GCA_050692175.1 Candidatus Limnocylindria bacterium
TCGTCCGCCGTCGCCTGCGCGTTCGGGCGAAGCTGCACGAAGGCCTTCGGGATCTCACCGGCCTCCTCGTTCGGTTTGCCGATGACGCCGGCGTCGGCGACCGCCGGATGCTCGCAGAGCACCGCCTCGACCTCGGCCGGTCCGACGCCGAAGCCCTTGTACTTGATGAACTCCTTCTTGCGATCGACGATGAAGATGTAGCCCTTGTCGTCCTTCTTGCCGACGTCACCGGTGTGGAACCAGCCGTCGCGGATGACTTCCGCGGTGTCCTCCGGCTTGTTCCAGTAGCCCGTCATCACCTGGGGGCCGCGAACGCAGATCTCGCCGATCTCGCCGTTTGCGAGTGTCCGCGTGCCGGTTTCGAGGTCGACGATCTTGTCCTCCGTGCCTGGGACGGCCGGCCCGATCGACTCGAGCACGGCCGCGTCCAGCGGATTCGCGTGCGTCACGGGCGACGTCTCGGTGAGCCCGTAGCCCTGAATGAGCGGCTTGCCGAGCCGCTGAATCATCCGGCGCGCGGGATCCGGCGCGAGCGGTGCCGCGCCGGTGAAGAAGAAGCGGACCGACGAGAAGTCGTGGTTCGAAACCTCGGGACTCATCGCAAGACCCAGAACGATCGGCGGGACGATGAAGCAGACCGTTGCACGGTGGCGCTCGACGAGCGTGCAGTACTCGACCATGTCGAAGCGGGACATGATCACCTGCGTCGCACCAAGGCTGATCGCGCCGGTCATGAGCAGGTTGAGCGCGTAGATGTGGAAGTAGGGGAGGACGTTAAGGAAGACGTCGTCGCGGCGAACGGGCACGGCGGCGAAGAATTGCTGCTGGTTCGCGGTAAGGTTCGCGTGAGTCAACATGACCCCCTTCGGGAATCCGGTCGTGCCGCTCGTGTATGGGAGCGCGGCGAGTTCGTTCATCCCGATGCGGGCCGAGATGCCGAGGCCCGGTTCATCGGCCAGGAGAAGATCGTTGAAGCGCTCGACGCCACCCGGAGCTGTCTCACCGGTCACCGCGAACGCCCGGACAGCTTTGAGCTCCGATCGCACGGCGTCTACGACCGGTGCGAGGGCCGCGTGGTAGAGGACAGCTGTCGCTCCCGCGTCGCCGACCTGGAAGCGGACCTCACGTTCCTTCGACTGGGCGTTGATCGGATTCACCACCCCGCCGACCTTGAGCGTTCCGTAGAAGGCGATCACGAATTCGATCGAGTTCGGCATGAAGATCGTCACGCGGTCGCCGGGGTGGACGGCCCGTTTGGCGAGCGCCACCGCGAGTCGGTCGCTCAGCCGATCGAGCTCGCCGAAGGTCACGCTGCGATCGCCCATGAGGAGTGCTGGCTTATCGCCAACCTCGCGCGCCACTTCGCGCAGGCGGTCCTGGAGTCCGATCTCGCGGTAAGTGAATTCTGTCGTCGAGGCCTGTGCGATCGCCATGGTGTCCTCCCCTCCCGTCGCTGCCGGTCGGGATTCTAGGCTTCGCTCAGCGGTCCGAACTATCGTTGCCGCATGATCCCGAGCGCGCCATTCGGCAGCACCGGACACGAGAGCCGCCGCACCATCTTCGGCGCCGCTGCGCTTGGAAAGGTCACCGACGCGGAGGCCGACCGGGCCCTCGAGCTCGTGCTCCGGTACGACCTCAGTCACCTCGATACCGCAGCGAGCTATGGCGATTCGGAGCTCCGCCTCGCGCCGTGGCTGGCACGCGAAGGACGCGACCGATTCTTCCTCGCGACGAAGACGGGCAAGCGCACCTACGCCGAGGCGCGCGACGAAATCCGCCTGTCTCTTCGCCGTTTGGGCGTTGACCACGTCGATCTCATCCAGCTGCACAACCTCGTCGACCAGCAGGAGTGGGACGTCGCGATGGGGAAGGACGGTGCGCTCCGCGCCGCGGTCGAAGCCCGCGACGCCGGACTCGCGCGCTTCATCGGCGTGACCGGACATGGCCTTCAGGTGGCGCGGCGGCACCGCGACAGCCTCGAGCGCTTTCCCTTCGACAGCGTGCTGTTCCCATACAACTTCACGCAGCTGCACGGCGGGGCGTACGCGCGTGACGTCGAGGCTCTGATCGCTCTGTGCGAGGAACGCGGCGTTGCGATGCAGACGATCAAGGCGATCACGCTCGCGCCGTGGCACGGCGAGCGGCCGGCGCGGCCGACGACCTGGTACGAGCCTCTCACTGAACAGGGCGACATTGATCTCTCCGTGCGGTTCGTCCTCGGTCGGCCCGGGCTCTTCCTGAACACGGCGAGCGACATCGATCTGCTCGCGAGGATCCTCGACGCCGCGGACCGCGGTGGGCCGTCACCGCCGGCGGAGGAGATGGAGGATCTGGTTCGGCGCGAGAATATGGCGCCGCTTTTCGCCTAGAGGACGGTTTGACGCGCTTCCGGACCGCTGCAACTGAGCCTCGCGGCTCAGCGGATCCAGGAAAGCGTGCACATGTCGGGACAGCCGAGCGCGACCTTTGTCGCGTACGTCAGGTCGAACTCGCGGCTCAGGATCGCAGGACCGCGATCGACGACCGGCACGGTGACTTCGTTCGCACCGTATTTGAGATGTACGGGCGTGCCGCACGGCAGCGTCCGGTGCGCAACGCCCTGGAGCGTGGTCGTGAGTGTCTGACCGCAGGCGGTCCGGTTCCCGTAGAGGCCGGGTCCGTAGTACGACGCCAGGACGGTCGTCACCGTTGTAGGTGGAGCCGGTGGAGGCGGAGGCGGAAGATGTGGCGGCGGTGTCCCGTCGGCGTTCAGGACGGTGACCACCCAGAAGACGCCGAAGTCCTCCATCCATTGCGTGCCTTCGATGAGCGGACGCAGCGCGACACGAAAGGTGCCGGGCACCGGCGGCGCGATCACCTCGAAGCGGAACCACGCGACCTGATTCGGTCCGACATACGAAGCGGGCTGCACGGTCGGGCGGTTGTACCGCGGCCAGCCCGTCGACGGCGAGCCCATAGTGCCGTCGCCGCCGAGGATGCTCGCCGAGTCTTGACCTGGTTCCGGATTCCATGTCCCGAGGTACGCGGTCTCGCCCATGCGCCCCGCGACCCATCCGCGCGAGCCGCTGTTGTAGAACGCCACGGTCGCGGTCGCTCTCGTTCCCATGCAGAGCGACATATATCCGCTCTGCCCGTACCAGGCCGCGTGGAAGCCTGGCATGCCGGTCGGCACGCGGGCAGGCGGCGCGATGCCTGGTCCCACGCTGCTCGCGCAGGTAGCCGCACGCGACTCGCTCGCCGGCATCAACGCAACGAGCAGCACGAGCAGGAGGAATGCGTTTTGGAACCGACCCACGACCGTCTAACGCCCGGGGTCGGTCCAGCGGTATGCGAAGGTTGCGGAGGGGTGTCTGCTAGCTGCGGCCCCCCGAGAGGATCGCAGCGTCTCCTCGATCTTCGCGCGGTGCTCGGTGGAGTGCGCGTCGAGCGTGCGAGGCCACTCCTCGATCGCCGGCCCGCCTCCTTCCAGACGACGATGTGCGCGAGCGTGTCCTTCACGGTCCAGGGGACCGCGGCATCGTCACCGAAGACACGACGGCGGAAGTCCGCGGGACGGAGCCGCCTCACGAGTCGATCGAGGGCACGGTACTCGCGTTCCGTACGTTCGAGCACCGAGCGCCTCGTGGCTTCACATGGACCGGCACCGGCTATTTCCAACGATGCTCGACAAGCCCCGCGTCGAGCGACCGCTTGCCCACGCGATGAAGACGCCTCGCCATCGACGGCCGCAGCAGCGGCGTGTGCGAGATCGTGAGGAGGTACTCCGGGATGAACCACACGTCCTTGTCCGCCGTCATCCAGTCGAGATGGTCGAACCGTGCGAGATCGACCGGGCGCGAGAACGTGCGCAGCGTCCGATCGCCGCGGAGGTTGAAATACACGTCGAAGTAGCTGATGGCGAGCTCACGTAGAGTGCGATGGATGGGCTCCCGGAACCGGCAGCCGGTGTAGTTGGACTTCGCCACCGCGCCCCAGTGGCCGGCGACCTTGAAGAGCGCAATCACGTGATCCGTGTCGTTCTCCGCCTCCAGGTCCAGGAGCAGCGCCGGGAACCCCAGAACGCGGAGCGCCGCGGCGCCGAAGATCGCGCCCTCGAGACAGTGCGACGTGCGCTCGCGCAGGACGCGCCTCGGAGACCAGGCGGTCGTCGCGAGGTGATACGGCATGTCGTCGAGAAAACGCTGAACGCCGTGCGGCGTCTTGAGCGCGCGCAGCGTTCGCAGCTCCGCCGGGGTGAAGCCATCATTCACTTGGAACATTCTTGTGGATATGACCGCGAGACCGGGGGTCGGCCTTCCCGGCACCGTCACGATGAGCGAGGCGGAGTGGCTCGCTGCCGAAGCCGAGAACGCCGGCGCCTCGGGGGTCTGGGTCAGCGACGTGCGGCGCGAGCCGTATCTGACCGCCGCCGCCGCGCTCCGCGCGACGACACGCGTCACCGTGGGGACCGACGTTGCTGTCGCGTTCTCGCGCTCGCCGGCGGCGACGGCGCAGGCCGGCTGGGATCTCGCGGGGTATGGGAACGGGCGGTTCGTGCTGGGCCTGGGCAGCCAGGTTGGGCCGACGCTGCTATCGCGTTTCGGTGTTGAGGCGGATCGTCCCGCCGCTCGTCTCCGCGACTACGTGCTCGCGGTCCGTGCGTGCTGGGACGCATACCGGAAAGGGCACGGCCGGTACGAAGGCGAGTTCTACGCGATCCGGCAGCCGGTCTTCTCGCCGGGGTCCGATGACCCGTGGCCAGCCATCCCCATATACGTCGCCGGTGTGAATCCGATCATGACCGCCGTGGCCGGCGAGATCGCGGACGGCTTCTCGGCGCACATGTTCTGCACTCAGACCTATCTCGACAAAGTGACTCGTCCGGCGCTCGCGCGCGGCGCCGCGCAGGCGAAGCGGGACGCACCGCCTGTCCTCATGCCGCTCGTCGTCGGACGAGATCGGTCGTCGCTGGCGCTACAGATGACGACGTACACCGTGCCGGCATATCGCCGCGTTCTCGACGAGTCCGGTCTCCGCGAGGAGGCCGACGCCATCCTCGCGGCGATCGCGGATCGCCGACGCACCGACGCCGCCCGCATCATCGAAGAGCACTGCCTCGATCAGCTCGGCGTCGCGTTGCTCGACGACCTACCTGAGAGAGTGAGGCTGTGGGAGGCGCACGCCGATTTCATCGGCCTCACCGTCCCTTGGTATGGGCTCGACCGCGCCGCGCAGATCGCGCTGTTCCGCGACGTGCTGCAAGCGCTGCGGCGGCTGTAATCTCGAGCGATGCCATTCAAGAGCCAGGCACAGCGCCGCAAATTCGCGGAGCTCCTGGTGAAGGGCGAGATTTCGGCCGAGACGTACGAGGAATGGAATCGTGAGACCGGTCGGAAGAAGCTTCCGGAGCGCGTGAAGTCCAAACGACCTACCTCCAAGCCGAAGAAGAGGTCCAAGTCCAAGATCAAGCGCGCGAGGAAGGCAGTGTCCCGCTCCAAGAGCAAGACTCGGAAGCCAAAGCCGAGCGTCTAACTGATGTCGATCGAGGTCGCGCCCCAGGACGCCGGGTCGACGTCGGCGATCGATTCGGAGAACGTCCAGAGATGACCACCCAGATCCAGTGCGGTGTATTGACGCTCGCCGTACGGATAGTCGGTTGGCGGCTGGAGGACCCGCGCGCCGGACTCCATCGCGTGCTCGTAGTGCCGCTTCGCATCGTCGACGCGTACGTGCACCGAATGCCGGACCATCGCCGCTCGCGAGGCTCCTCCGCTGAAGATCGCTCCCGCGTCCAGCGCCGCCTTATCGCGAGCGGTCACGATGACGGCGCCGTCACCGAAGACGAGCTGGGCGCGATGGTCTCCGATCCGTAGGCGCACCTTGAACCCGAAGGCCTTGGCGAGCCAATCACACGCCTCTGCGACATCTTCGTAGGCCAGTACGGGGATAACGGAGGCGGACGGAACCGAGCGGTTGACGATCGTGCCGACCATTCTCCGCGCCGCGCCCGGCTGGTGCTGCGAGGGCGGCCTTACGCGGCGCGCTGCGGCTTGGCGATCGCCTGGCGGAGGAACGCGAGGCTCGCCTCGGCCACGTCGCGGCGGCGCGCGTCGACGGTGATCGCGTGGCCCGTCCCTTCAAGGAACAGCGTCGTCACCGGGCCGCCGAGACGGGCCGCCAGCTCGCGTGCGTAGTGGACCGGCACGAGGCGGTCATAGACGGCGTGCGCGACGAGCGCCGGGCAACGGATTTCGCCCAGCCGCCGGCGGACCAGGCCGATCCCGTGGATGAGCTCGGCGACGGCCCGAACGGGCGCCGGGTCGTAGCACTTCGCGCCGGCGTTCAGGTCGACGAGATCGCTCGCGGGCGACGGCACCTGCCGGACGACCCGCCAGACGTAGGGCGCGAGGTACGCGATGGGGTTGCTCATTCCGAGCGCGGTCGCACAGAGGAGCACCGCGGACGGCTTGCGGCGGAGCGCGATGTCGAGCGTCATCGTCGCGCCCGCCGAGAGCCCGCCGACGACGACCTCTTCATGGTCGCGCGCCAGATCGTCGTACGCATTGAGTGCGGAGGACATCCAGTCCTCCCAGCAGAGCCCATCCATGTCCGAGGGTCGGGTGCCCCGACCGGGCAGGAGAGGGACGCTAACGCTGTATCCGTCGGCGACGAGCGCGTCCCTCAGGTAAAGCATGTCGACGGGGGTGCCCGTGAGCCCATGGAGGAGCAGGACCGCCGCGTCGCGGCGGACCGACGAAACCGAATGACCGTGCCCGCGCACGGCCGCAATGAAGGCACGCAGCATGCCTATTTGATTAACGACCCAAAGCCTCCGATTCGGGTCACGAGACGGGCTCAACTACCTCTCAATCGGTATGCGTCCCCCCGAACGGGGGAACGGCCGAGGGCACGCTGTTTGCAATTCTCCAGGACATGCGGGTGCATGTGGCCCCGTGTGACCGGTACCGCCTCCGCGTGACTACCTGGGGCCCCTTCCCCATCGGGGGCCCCTTCCCCCGGGGCAGCGGCGCAGGTCCGCATGCCGTCGTCCTCCCTGGAATATCAGCCGACTGGCGCGGGCTCGCGCCGCAGATCCGAATGCTTCGTCACCTGGGCTGGACGGTTCACGTGGTCGACCTGCCTGGGTTTGCCCTCCGGCCCGCGCTAAAGGCGTCCGACGCGAACGTCGTGCAGCTCGCCGACTACGTGGCCCGCGTCCTCACGGGGCTCGGGATCCCGCCCGCGCTCGTTCTCGGCCACTCGCTTGGCGGGGGCGTGGCGATGCACCTCGCCATCCGCCATCCCGACCTCGTAAGCGGGCTCGCCCTCATCGCGCCGGTCGGGCTCGGCGTCTCGCTCCACTGGATCTACAAGCTGTACTGCGTCCCGCTGCTCGGCCGCGCGCTCCTGCGGCCGAGCGTCCTGAGCGCTTCGTCGATCCGGCGCTTCCTCGTCGGGAGCCGTCGGCGTGATGACGCGCGATTCATCGCGAGGCTCGTCCGTCACGGTATGAGTGCACGCCCGCGCGCGCTCTCGGCGCGCGCGATCATCTGGGCCAATCAGCCGCGCCGCTGGAGCAAAGCGCGAGCGCTCCTGCCCGGTGGCGAGCAGCGCGGCATTCGGATCGACGGTCGCCTAAAGGACCTCAGCACGATCCCGACCCTCGTGCTCTGGGGCGACGAGGATCGAGTGATCTCCGCATCCGACGCTCGCCGGTGCAAAGAGCTGCCGCTCGCGCAGGTTCGCATCATCCACGGCGTCGGCCACTCACTGCCGCTCGAGGTGCCGGCGTGGGCGAACGATCACATCGCGAGGTTCGTGAAGACACTGACCGGCACCGAGCTGCGAGCCGCCTGACCCTAGCGCGTTAGCGGCGCTCCGAACGCCACGCGGCGATTCGCTCGAACACGCTGCCGTCGTCGAGCGCGATCGCGCGCCGGTTTCGCTCCGCCACCAGGCGCGCGGTGCGCGCCGCGCGCTCGGCGAGTGGCCGGCGTTCCGGAATCTTGCGTGCGCGCTCGGCAAGCACGCGCGCCACGTGTGTGTGCGCGAGCGCCTCGGTGAGCCGCTCGGCGTGCAGCAGGATCGGTCCGAGATCTTCGTCGGCGAGCGGTGCGCCTCGCAGCAGGCCGGGTCCCTTGCGCCGAGCGAGGCGACCGATGAGCCCGCGCAGCGCGCCGACGATGTGGCCGCGCGCCGTGGCGAAATCGGATCCGACGCGACCGCCGAACGAGGCATTCGCGAGCGTCCGGCTCGGTCCGCCTCGCAGGAGCGACGCAGGACGCTGCATCGTCCACCTCATGATGTCCTTGACGGCCATCAGCGACTGGATCTGCGATGTGCCCTCGTAGATCGGTGTGATCAGGCTGTCGCGCATGAAGCGCCCCACGTCGTACTCATCGACCACACCGACGCCGCCATGGATCTGCAGCGCGAGCCGGCACACGCGGACCCCGCCCTCGGTTCCGTACCACTTCACCAGGGGAGTGAGCTCGCGGAGATCGCGCGCGGCCTGCTCGTCGCGGCCGAACATCACGAGGTCCTGGAGGACCGCGGCCTCGTACGCGAGTGCGCGCGCCCCGGCGACGGTAGTCTCCATGTCGAGGAGCATCTCCGCCACCATCGGATGCTCGCGAATCGGCTTTCCCATCTGGGCGCGCTGCGCCGCGTACTCGGAGGCTTTCTCGAACGCCGCGGTCGCGACGCCGATGCCTTGTATGCCGACGCCCAGGCGCGACTCGTTCATGAACGTGAGGATCTGTTTCCAGCCGTCTCCCGGCTTGCCCAGCGGCATGGCGAGGGTTCCCTCGAACAGCAGCGCGCAGGTCGGTGATCCGCGGATCACGAACTTGTGCTCGGCGCGCTCGACGACGTAGTTGGTGCTCTCGCGGTCGGCGATGAACATGCCGAGGCCATCGAGTCCGCTCGATCCGGCAACGCATCGCGCGAGCACGATCACGAGGTCGCCCTGGCCCGCGGAGATGAATTGCTTGCGGCCCTGAAGGATCCAGCAGCCGTCCTGGCGCGGCGTCGCGGTTGTCGTGAGACGTCCGACATCCGACCCTGCCTGCGGCTCGGTCATCGCGACCGCGCCCATGATCTGGCCCTTCGCGAGCGGCGGCAGATAGCGCGCCTTCTGCTCGTCGGTGCCGAACCGATAGATCAGCGCCGCCGGCGAGTTCCATCCGATCCCGTGCTGCACCTGCGTCGAGAGATCGGCGCGCGCGAGCATCTCGGCCATCATCATCGTGACGGTGAAGGGGAGCCCCGCGCCGCCGAAGTCGGCCGGCACCGAGGGCGACGCGAGACCAAGCTCCGCGAGGCCGCGTAGGTTCTCCGTCATCGGCTCGTTCATCCGGACCTGGCCGTTCTCGCGGATGACGCCGATCCGGTCGACCTCGGCCGCACGCGGGGCGATCTCGGTCGCGATGTACTTGCCGGCGAGATGGAGGAACTCGCGCCACGTCGAGAGCGTGCCCGCGACGTCGGCTGGGGCCGCCGCCCCATCAAGGGCCCCTGCCCCTGGGGCCCCTACCCCGTCAGGGGCCCCTGCCCCTGCCTCGACCGCGCCGACGACGCGCGCCCACGGTATGACCTTGTCGAAGACCTCGACGAGGTCGGCGTTGCCGGTGAAGAAGTTGCTGGCGGTCACAGCTCGAAGTACGGCCGCTTCGATCTGAGCGAATCCGCCGGCGCATGGCGGTCACCGCGCGCCGCGGCGAGCCGATCGAGCGTGGCGACGATTCGCTGGCGCTGCGCGTCCGCGTAGCGGAACGGCCCGCCAAGGAACGGCGGGAACCCAAGGCCCAGCACCGCCCCGAGATCGCCCTCCGCCGGCGACCGGAGCACCCCCTCGTCCAGGCAGCGCGCGGCCTCATTCACGAAGGTGAGTGTGAGCCGTTCCGCGATGTCCCAGCCGCCCGGGTGCGTCGGCGCGCCAAGGAGCTCCCGTACCCGCGGGTTCGGCGTGCGGCTCCGCTCCAGGCCAAGCCGCGTCAGCCCGCCCCTGGCGGGGTAGAGGTAGAACCCGCCACCCTTGTGCTTGCCCTTGAAGCCTTCGGCGACAAGCGCGCTCACGATCGTCGGCGCGCTCATGCCCCGCGCCCGCGCGACGGTATCGCCCGCGTGCCCGGCGACCTCGAGGCCCACCTCGTCGACCAGCTGGAGTGGACCAACGGGCCAGCCGAACTCCGTCATCGCACGGTCGATTTTCTCGATCGGCTCGCCCTCGGCGAGCATCGTGAACGCCTCGCCGATCATTGTCGATAGCACACGCGTCGTGTAGAAGCCCGGACCGTCGCTGACGACGATTGGCGTCTTCCCCAGCGCGTTCGCCGCGGCGACCGCCGTCGCGACGGCGTCGCGATCGGCTCCCGCCGGACGAACGATCTCGATCAAGGGCATCTTGTGCACCGGCGAGAAGAAGTGCATGCCGACGATGCGCTCGGGCGAGCGCGCTTCGCGCGCGATCTCGGCGATCGGCAAAGCCGACGTATTCGAAGCGATGACCGCGTCGGGTCGCAGGACGCCCTCGAGCTCGGCGATGACTCGCCGCTTCGTCCCGATCTCCTCGAACACCGCCTCGATGACGAGGTCGGCGTTCCGGAAGCCGGCCAGGTCCGGCGCGCCGCTGATCCGTCCGACGATGCGCGCGGCCTCGCGGCGTTCGAACACGCCCTTCTTCGCCGCGTCCGTCACAAGGTCGCGAATCCTCGCCAGGCCCTTGGCGACCGCCGCGGCGTCGCGGTCCCGAGCGCGCACGCGAAGTCCGGATGCGGCGGCCGCCTGCGCGATCCCCGAGCCCATGAACCCGAGGCCGACGACGCCGACGTTCGCGATCGAGCGCGGCTTCCCGAGACTGTCGAGCGCCGCCTTTCGCTGGCGCAGCGTCAGCATGACGAGCGCGGTGAGGCTGCGGCCGGACTCGCCGATGGCCAGCTCGCCGAAGGCGCGCGCCTCGGCGTCGAGGCCCGCGGCCATTCCCTTGTCGAGGCCGATCGCGACCGCGTCGATCGCCGCGAGCGGCGCCGGATACCGCCCTTTGGTCTCCGCGAGTGTCCGCTGGCGCGCCTGGCGCAGCGCGAAGGCCCGCGCCGGCGCGAAATGCGTCGCCGCGCGCTCGACCGCGGTCGCGCCGCCCTTCGGTCTGCGCTTGGGATCGCGCATCGCGTGGTCGGTCGCCGCGCGCAGCAGCACGGCCGGATGGACGACCTCGTCCACCACGCCCGCGCGGAGCGCGCGCTTCGGCGCGAGCGGACGCGCCGTAAGGATCATGTCGAGCGCTCGCGGAAGACCGATGAGCCGCGGCAGTCGCTGGGTGCCGCCAGCCGCTGGGACGAGTCCGAGCCGGGTCTCGGTGAGGCCGACGCGCACATTCGGAGCGTCGGCGGCGATACGCGTATCGCATGCGAGCGCGATCTCGAGGCCGCCGCCGAGGGCCGGGCCGTTGATCGCCGCGACGGTGACGAACGGGAGCGCGGCGAGCGCGTCGAGCACGCGCTGCATCTCGCGGCTCGCGCGCTCGATGTCGCTCTGCGACGTACCGCGCAGCAGCGAGAGGTCCGCCCCGGCGACGAACTGGCCCACCTTCCCGCTGGCGACGACCAGACCGCGCGGGCGTGCGTCGCGAGCCACCGCGATCGCCGCAGCCAGGTCTTCCATGAAGCGCACGTCGATCGCATTGACCGGATCGTCGGGCCGATCGATGACGATGCGGGCGACGCCCGTCGCATCTGCCGGCACGAACGTGACGGATCGGACCTGAGCGGTCGGACCCTCCCCGGGGGCTGGGGGCGACGGGGGCCGGGGGGCGGAGCCCCCCGAGATCTTGGTGATCACGCCGCACGCTCCAGGACGATCGCGGCCCCGTTGCCGCCCGCGGCGCACACGGTCGCGAGGCCGTACCTCGCACCGCGCCGGCGCATCTCGTGCGCGAGCGTCAGCACGACGCGCGCGCCGGTGGCGCCGAAGGGATGGCCGAGCGCGATGGAGCCGCCCATGACGTTCAGCTTCTCAACGGGGACGCGACCGACGCCGTTGCGCTCCAGCACCACGAGCGTCGACAGCACTTGCGCGGCGAACGCCTCGTGCATCTCGAAGAGGTCGATGTCCTCGAGGGTGAGACCGGCGCGCCGGAGCGCGATCGGGATCGCGTACGCCGGTGCGATGAGCAGCTGGTCGGCCGGGTCGACAGCCGCGTAGGCGTAGCTGCGCAGCGAGGCGAGTCCTTCGAAGCCGAGCGCCCGTGCGCGCTCCTCGCTTGCGAGGACGACGGCCGCGGCGCCGTCGGTCAGCGGACTCGCGTTGCCGGCGGTGATCGTCCCGTGCTCGCGATCGAACACCGGCCGTAGCGTGGCGAGCTTCTCCTGCGTCGAATCGCGCCGGATATGGTTGTCCGCAGTGACGGCATGTCCGTCGACGTACACCGGCGCGACCTCCAAGGCCAAGCGGCCATCGTCCCAGCCCGCCGCGGCCAGCCTATGGCTGCGGAGTCCCCACGCGTCCTGGTCCTCGCGGGAGATGGCGTTCATCGCGGCCATGCGCTCGGCCGATTCGCCCATCGTGAGCCCGGTCGAGGTCTCACGGATGCCCGGCGCGACCGGAGCGATGTCGGACGCCCGGACATGTGCAAGAGATTGAGCTTTCGCGGGCAGGCTCTTTGCCTGCGACGCTGCCATCAGCGCGCGCGCGAGGCGCGGCGTGAGCGTGAGCGGGACGTTGGTCAGCGACTCGCTCCCCCCGGCGATTACGACGTCGGCGTTGCCGCCGGCGATGTGGTCCGCGGCACTCGTGATCGCGACGCAGGCGGACGCGCAGGCGAGGCCGACCGTGAATGCTGGGATGCGGGTCGGCATGGAGAGCGATAGGACGACCTCACGTGCGAGGTTGTGATAGGCGACGGGCCGCGCCACGTTGCCGAAGATGACCTCGTCCACCTGGCCCGGATCGAGCTCCGTACG
This sequence comes from Candidatus Limnocylindria bacterium, assembly GCA_050692175.1. Lineage (GTDB taxonomy): Bacteria > Chloroflexota > Limnocylindria > P2-11E > P2-11E > 3-1-20CM-2-70-9. The sequence continues at coordinate 12,939 of JBOGTG010000032.1, forward strand.
CGCGAGCGCTTCCGACGTCGCCGCCCGGGCAAGGTCGAGCACGTCGAGGTCGGCGAAGTCGGTCCCCGCTTTGACAAACGGGGTCCTGGCGCCGCCGAGTATCAACACACGCGGCATTGCGCTTGCATGGCTAGCGGTCAAGCGAGTTTCGACGTTATGAGCATGATGCAGTCGGCAAGCCAATGGGAAGCGGCATATGACCCTGGCGTCCCCAGGCACCTGACTTACCCCGGATATCCGGTCCACGCCCTGCTCGAGCGCACCGCCCGCGAGCACCCGGACACCGTCGCCACGGTCTTTGGCGGAGCCGTCGGTCAGCGGTGTATCGATTCGGCGATGACGTACCGAAATCTCGACGAGCTCGCCGACCGGTTCGCCGCGGGGCTCCAGCGGCTCGGAGTAGGCAAGGGCGACCGCGTCGCGCTCGTGCTTCCGAACTGCCCGCAGTTCGTCTACTCGTTCTACGGCACACTCAAGGCGGGCGCGGTCGTCGTACCGACGAACCCCCTCTACACCGTGCGCGAGCTCCACAACCAGCTCGCCGACTCGGGTGCCCGAGTTGTCGTCGTCATTTCACGCCTCTACCCGCAGGTGGCCGAGGCGGCGACCTCCACGTCGGTCGAACGGATCGTCGTCACGAACGTGAAGGAGCACTTCCCGCTCGCGCTGCGTCTTCTCTTCACCGTGGCGCGCGAGCGCAAGGAAGGTCATCGCGTCGACATCCGTCCGGACAAGCGCGCGATGTGGCTCGGGGACGTCCTCGCCGACGGCGGTGCGCGCGTCCCGGTGGAAGTTGCGCCCTCGGATCTCGCCGTCCTTCAGTACACCGGCGGCACGACCGGGGTGCCCAAGGGCGCGATGCTTTCGCATCGGGCGCTCGTCGCGAACGTCCACCAGTGCCATGCATGGCACGCAGCTGTCGCACCCGGCGACCGGATCCTCGCGATCATGCCGTTCTTCCACGTATACGGCCTCACCGTCGTGATGAATCTGGCCGTCCTCAAGGCGATGACGATGGTCCTCATCCCGCGTCCGGAGCTGCGGCACATCTTCCTCGCGATCGAGAAACACCGGCCGCGCTTCTTCCCGGGCGCGCCGCGGATCTACATCCTCCTGAACGAGTCGCGCGACCTTATGAAGTACGACCTGCGATCGATCGAGTGGTTCATGTCCGGCTCCGCGCCTCTCGCGGTCGAGGTCATGAAGCGATTCGAGGAGCTCACCGGCGGCAAGGTCCTCGAGGGGTATGGCCTCACCGAGGCAGCGCCCGTGACGCACTCGAACCCGCGCGAGGGTGTCCGCAAGCCCGGGTCGGTCGGCATCCCGATGCCCGACGTCGAGTGCAGGATCGTCGACATCGAGACCGGTACGCGCGAGGTCAGCCCGGGCGAGGCGGGGGAGCTGTGTCTTCGCGGCCCCAATCTCATGGACGGGTACTGGAAGAAGCCGGAGGAGACCGCCGAGGTCCTGCGCGATGGCTGGCTCTACACCGGCGACATCGTCCGCATGGACGAGGACGGCTACTTCTTCGTCGTCGACCGCAAGAAGGAGATGATCATCGTCTCGGGATTCAAGGTGTACCCGCGCGAGGTCGACGAGGTGCTGTACGCACATCCCGCCGTCCTCGAGGCCGCGGCTGTCGGGGTGCCGCATCCCTCAAAGGGCGAAGTGGTGAAGGCGTTCGTCGTGCTGCGACCCGGTGCCGCCGCGACTGCACAGGAGCTCATGGACCACTGCCGCGCGAATCTCGCCCCGTACAAGGTGCCGGTGGAAATCGTTTTCCGCGCCGAGCTGCCGAAGACAATTATCGGAAAAGTGCTTCGACGCCAGCTTGCCGCCGAGGAGCCCGGCGTCCCGGTCGTTCCGCTACCGCGCGCCGGCTGACCGCGCGCCCGGTGCGCAGTCGTGGGGGACGACCGCGGCCTTCACGAGCGAAGGCCCGCGGCCGTCCCCTTCTTGTGAGTCGCTAGCTGGCCGCGCCGACGGGCATGAGGATCTCGGTGAAGTACACCTCGAACGCCTCAACCTTGCCGCTCTTGCCACCGAACTTCTTGATCGCCTCATCGCGAAGCGCGGTGACCGCCGCCTCGCTCGCTTTTAGATCCTTCTCGGTGTCCCAGCCGCTGGCGGAGAAAGTGCGCCCGGTCTTTCGATTGATCAGCAGCAGAGCCGTGCGTGCGCCGGCCTGCGCGCGGATCACCGGTACGACCTTCTCTTTGAAGTACGCGATGCCTTCCGCGGTCTTGGCGGGGTCCGCCTCGACGGTCGTCACGCGGACGAACACGCCTGCTTTCGGCGGCTGGATCCGCTCCTGAACCATGACCTCGCACTCGTCGTCTTCCACGATCGTGCCTCCGGCCTTGGCCATGATCGGTTCAGCCTGTGGGCGGACATGCGTACGCGCGTCCTTCATGGCCTGTTCGCTTCCCCAGTAGGTCACCGATAGACCGTCGCCGGTCTTGCGATTTCCGACGAGCGTCGCCCCGCGGAAACCTTCTTGCTTCTTGAGCAGCGGGAAGATCTCGCTGGTCCACGTTCTGATCGCCTGGTCCGTATTGGTGGGCTCAGCCTTGAGCCGGACAACGCGTGCGTGGGTAGCTCTCTCTTGGCCTGACATCATTTGCCCTCCTTGGGCGGGGTTTCATCGCGAGTCGGGTCTGCGTCGGGCGCGCGGCCAAGCCGCACGGATCCTCCATTTGAGATGGGGCCCCCTCTTCGAGCGCCGACGCAGCCGCCTCTAACCATACTCGGGCGACCAAGGCGCACATCACGCGGAGGTAACGGAGCCTCGGTACCCTCCTCATCAAAGTGACGACCACCTCGATCGTCGACGCGTTGCTCCGATCCTCGGAGCCTTCGATCCGATGGAAAACGCTGGTCCACGTACTCGGCGAGAACCCGAATGGGAAGCCCATGCGAGCGCTCCAGGAAGAGATACGCGGATCCGCGAGAGTTCGCGCACTGCTCTCGCGCCGCAGCCAGCTCGGACGGGCTGGGACAGCGCGGCAGGTCTACTACAAGTGGCAGGGGCTCCACTGGGTCCTCGCGAGCCTCGCCGACCTCGGTTATCCCGAAGGCGACGAAAGCCTTCATCCGATACGCGACCGCGTGCTGGAGTTCTGGCTCGGCCCGAGTTACTTCCGCGAGTTCGAGGCGCGGACCAAGGTTGAGGCGTACCGGCAGCGGGGAGTTCCCCTCATGCGGGGTCGCTACCGCCGCTGCGCGTCGCAACAGGGCAACGCGCTCTACTCGCTGACGACGCTTGGGATCGCCGACGATCGCGCTGATTCGCTGGCCGAACGGCTCCTGCACTGGCAATGGCCGGACGGAGGCTGGAATTGCGATAGGGACCCGGCCGCGGATTCCTCGTCCTTCATGGAGACGCTGCTGCCCATGGTCGGGTTGGCGGTCCACGCGCGCAGAAGGAAGCACGCCGCCGCGCTGAAGGCGGTCAAGAGGGCGGCGGAAGTCTTCCTCCGCAGACGGCTCTTCAAGCGGGTTTCCGATGGACGGGTCATGAACAGAGATTTTGTCGCTCTCCATTACCCGCTCTACTGGCACTACGACTACCTCGGTGGGCTGAAGGCGATGACCCAGGTCGGACTGGTCCGCGACCCGCGATGCGCGGACGCGCTCGATCTTCTCGAGGAGCGGCAACTGGCTGGCGGAGGGTGGCCGGCAGAGAAGCGCTACTACAAGGTCAGTCCAAAAGCGATGGTGAGCAACGCGGACTTCATGGACTGGGGCGGAACAGGCCCGAAGCGGATGAACGAGTGGGTGACCGTCGACGCCCTCGCGGTGCTGCGATCGGCGGGGCGGCTACGCAGCTAGCTCTACGCCCGTGGCACGTACGGATGAGCGGACGCGATCCGGACGAGCCGCACCGAGCGGTGACGCCACTTCACATGGTTCGCCAGCGCCTACGACACCGACGACGTCGTTTATCGACTGCTCACCTTCGTCCAGATCGCCGGCGTGCTCGTCGTTACGGCCGGCGTGCCGAGCGCATTCGAGGAGCTGGACTTCACGATCGCGGTGGTCGGCTACGTGATCATGCGGGCCGCGCTGGTCGCGCAGTGGCTGCGAGTCGCTCGCGAGGACCCAGGTGGCCGCAGCGCGGCGCTCCGCTTTGCTGTTGGGATCGGCCTCGTCCAAGTCGGCTGGGCTGTGAGGCTGGCCATCGGCCCGCCGTGGGGCATCGTCGGCATCGCGGTGCTCGTCCTTCTGGAGCTCCTGATCCCGGTGTGGGCTGAGCGATCCGGCAGACCCACACCATGGCATCCGGGCCATGTCGCGGAGCGATACGGTCTCTTCACGATCATCGTGCTTGGCGAGTGCGTGTTTGCAGCGTCGACCTCAGTGCAAAGCGCGCTCGCCGCCGCGGGCATATCCACGGAGCTTGTCGCGGTCGCACTCGGTGGCCTTCTGCTGGTGTTCGGGCTCTGGTGGTCGTACTTCAAGCGTCCCGTGGTCGTCGATCATGACCAGCCGATGCGCGTCGCCTTTGCATGGGGCTACGGCCACTACGTCATCTTCGCCTCGGTGGCCGCGCTCGGCGCCGGACTTCAGGTCGCGACGGATGCCATCCGGGGCGCGACGAGCCTGGCACCTGAGGTCGGGGCCTCCACAGTCGCGGTACCGGCGGTCATCTATCTGCTGGCCGTGAGCGTCCTCCACGTGAGAAGAAGGACATGGCGAGCGCTCGCGTCCGTCGCGGCAACCGCGCTCCTACTCCTACTCACCGCGATCACGGCGAGGTGGGTGGGCGTGGCCACGGCAGTGCTGATCATGGGCCTGCTGCTCGGCGGACTGGTTGCCACGTACGTCGCGGCGCCCGAGCGCGAGTCAACCCTATCCCGCGGGATCACCGCCAAGTAACGCTGTAGATAGGCATCACACTAAAAGGCGATGCGGATTCTGGCGGTGAGCGACGTCGAGGACGAGGCCGTGGCCGCGTCGCTCGCGTCGAAGGTGGGCACGATCGATCTGGTGGTCGGCTGCGGTGACCTGACCTACGAGTACCTCGACTATCTGGCGACCGCACTCGGCGTTCCGCTCCGGGCCGTTCATGGAAACCACGACATGCCTCCCGTGAACAGCGACGACCCCGCCATCGGTGTCTGGTGGCGGGGCATCGACCTCCATGGACGCGTGATATCGGTGAACGGCGTCCTGATCGGTGGCCTCGAAGGTGCGCCCCGTTACAGCGCGGGTCCGTACCAGTCCGAGGAGACCGACGTCTGGCTCGCCATCCTGCGGATGGCCCCTTCGCTCATCGCCAATCGGCTTCGGCGTGGGCGCTTCCTCGACGTGCTCGTGACGCACGCTCCGCCTCGCGGGATCCACGACCAGGGAGACAGGGCCCATCGCGGCTTTGGTGCGGTTCGCACCTTTCTCCGCTTGTTCCAGCCGCGTTATCACCTGCATGGGCACACCCACGTGTACGACCGACGCACGCAAACGACGACGCAGTTCGGACGGACGACGGTCATGAACACGTACGGCGCGCGCACTGTGGACGTCTGATGAAAGCGGCCATGGTGCGTGCCGACTACGAGCGGGCGCGGCGCAAAGGATTCGTTCGTGCGATCGCGAGCTGGCTCCGGCGATCCGACAACGCCTTGCTCGCGTTCGAGGAAATGCGACAGGGTATCCATGCGCATGCCCAGCGCGACGGCGGGTCCGTAGCCCAGGCCCACAACGGCCAGCGGGAGGCACATGCCGACCGCGAACGCCATCGGTGTGCCGAGATCGAGGATCGGGAACAGGGCCAGCGCGACCGGAACAGCCAGCGCGTTGGCCGTCGTGATCACCTTTCGCCGGCCGA
>JBOGTG010000033.1:0-4371 GCA_050692175.1 Candidatus Limnocylindria bacterium
CGCTCACGCTCGATGGCGCTCGGGCGGCCGGCGCGCAGGACCGCGTCCACCGACGGGAGCGCGCGGCGCGCGTCGGGGCGCCTCATCGCGATAGCACGTCGAGCGCCCCGGGGCGGACGCGGATCGAGAAGCGCTGCGCCGTCGTCGTCTCGCCGTCGAGCTGCGCCCTCAAGGGATGCTCGAGCTCGATCTCGAGGGAGCGCGCGCGCTTCATCACGATCTTGTTGCCGTCGACGTGGGTCCCGCGATAGAGCTTCGCGAGCGCGACCAGCGAGGACCAGCGCGAGAGATCGCCGGCGAGGAGCACGTCCAGCTGGCCGTCGTCGAGGGACGCCTGCGGGGCGACATGCATCCCCGATCCGAAATGCGTCCCGTTGGCCGCGACGACGCTGAGAAACCGGCCGGTGTGTAGCTCGCCGTCGACGAGCACGCGCATGGGCTGCGGACGGTAGGTGGCGATCCCGACGAGCGACCCCGCGAAGTAGCCGAGGGTCTTGCCGACGACGCGCGAGGTCGCGGCGACGCGTTGCGCGACGTGGCCATCGATCCCGACGCCCGCCGAGTTCACGAAGACGCGGCCATTGACCTCGCCGACGTCGATCGCCCGGCGTCGCGCCGCGCGAAGGAAACGCGCCACGTCCCTCCTGCGGCGTGGGTAGCCCAGTGCGCGCGCGAAGTCGTTCCCCGCCCCGATCGGATAGAGCGCGAGCGCGGCGGTGCTGCCGGCCATGCCGTTCGCGATCTCGTTCGCGGTCCCGTCGCCACCGACCGCGATGATGACGCGGTACCCGTCCGCGGCCCCTTCGCGGGCGAGTCGCGCGGCCTCGTCGGGCGCCGGCGTCCGAATGACGTCGACGCGCATACCCTGAGCGCGAAACTCCGCCGCGAGAGCGGGCGCGATCCGCTCGCCCGCACCGTTCCCCGCGACCGGGTTCACGATGGCGAGAGCGCGCTCGTCCGCGTGCGTCGTCGTGACGGTCACGCCCCTGCCGGTGAGAGCGCCTTGCGGATCGCGTCCTGCTCCTCATCGGAGAGCGCGTGCTTGGACCGCCCGGCCTGCACCTGCTTGGCGAAGATGCGGGTGTCAGCCCGGCCGTGGAGGCTCGACAGAACGAGTCCGTTCCCCTCCGCGTCGAGGAGCGCGATCGCGAAGGACTGGTCGCCTCCGGTGTCGGCGAAGGGGTTGAACCGGACGACGCCGACCTTCTGGATGCTCCGCTGAGCGAGCGCCTCGAGCTCATGGTGAAGCCGATTCAGGGCTTCCACCCGCTCGGCGACGGTGTCGAGGCGCTTGAACTGCCGGTCTAGAAGCTCGTCCAGTCCCGCACCCTCGGCGTCGCCGATCAGCCGACGCAGGCGCCGGCGCAGAAGCGCATCGGACCGCTGCAGCCATGCGACCCAGACGGCGAGCACGACGACGGCGACCGCGAGCGCGACCACGAGCGTCGAAAGGGTCTGCTCATCGAAGGGCATTCGCGGCGGAGCATACGGGGTCGGCTATCCTCGTCTTTCCGTGGCAAAGAAGCACCGCGTACGCGCACGCTCCCGCCGGGCGGTCGAGGCGTCCCGCCGAGCGTCCGCCGTCCGTCCGCTCGCACCCGAGCGCGAACCATCACGTCCAGCCGCCACCACACGGCCGACGCGCTACGGACCCCGCAGCGGGACGTCACGCGCCGTCGGTGCGCCGTCCGCGAGCCTCGAGCGAGCAGCGGCGTGGGAGCGCGGTTATGTCACGAAGGATTTCCGCCGAATGGCGATCGTCGTCGCGATCGCGCTTGCGCTGCTCGTGGCCGCCGGCCTCATCCTCAACGCCCTCGGAGTCTGAGCGAGCGGCGCGCGGATACGCCTTCGCGCGATTCTCTTCTGTGCCGCCGTGGCCGCGAGCTGCGGCCCCACTGTCGCGGGCAACGCCGGGGTGGAGCGCGCATTCGCCGAGCACCGTTCCGGCATCCAGGTCACGGCGCAGGGCACCGTTATCCGGCTCCTCTCAGACGACACCGGACCGACGGGTGCGCATCAGCGCTTCATCATCCGACTCGCGGCCGCGTCGCAGACCGTGCTCGTCACCAACAACATTGACGTCGGTAAGCGGGTACCGCTGGCGATCGGAGATGACGTCCTCGTGCATGGCGAGTACATCTGGAACGCCGAAGGAGGACTGATCCACTTCACCCATCACGATCCCGATCGTTCGCACGAGGATGGGTGGATCGAGTGGAGAGGCGTCCGCTACAGCTACGTCGATCCGCGCCTGCCATCATCCCGCGCGTGAGCTCGCGCAGGCGGATCCTCGTGGTGGACGACGACGCCCGTCTCGCCGCGTCGCTGAAGCGCGCGCTGGCGTACGAGGGCCACGAGGTGGAAGTCGCGGACGACGGCCCGAGCGCGCTCGTCGCTGCGCGCGACCGGCCCCCCGACCTCGTCGTCCTCGACGTCATGCTCCCCGGCGTCGACGGCGTCGAAGTCTGCCGGCGCCTCCGCGAGGGCTCGGATGTTCCGATCCTGATGCTCACCGCGCGCGACGCGATCTCCGACCGCGTCGCCGGCCTCGATGCCGGTGCGGACGACTACCTCGTCAAGCCCTTTGCCTACGACGAGCTGCTCGCGAGGGTGCGGGCGCTCCTTCGCCGGCGCGAGCCGGGCGGCCGCGAGCTGCTCCACTGCGCGGACCTCGTCATGGACGTCTCCGCCCACGAGGTCCGCCGCGGCGATCGCGCCGTCGAGCTCACGGCATTGCAATTCAATGTGCTGGAGCACTTCCTGCGTCACCCTCGGCAGGTGCTCGAACGCGATCAACTCCTGGAGTCGGTCTGGGGAGTCGAGACCGACGCGATCTCGAACGTCGTCGACGTAACGATCGCCGAGCTGCGTGCCCGTCTCGAAGCCGAAAGCAAGCCCCGGCTACTTCACACGGTCCGCGGCGTCGGCTACGTGCTCCGGGAGCCTTAGATGCCGATCCGGCGCCAACTCGCGCTGTACGGCACCACCGTCGCCGCAGCCGGGATGTTCGTTTTCATCCTGCTGCTCTCGGGCCTCGGGGCGAACGGCGTCCGCGAGGATCAGGACCGGAACCTGGCGGCGATCGCCGATGCCGCCGCCGCGGCGCTGGAACGCGGCGCCGCGGCGACCGCGAACCGACCGCTCGTCGTGATCGACCTCGGCGCCAGCACCGAGCCGTTCCTCCTCGTGCTGTCGGCCGACGGCACGGTGCGCTACGCATCGGGTCTGCTCGCCGGCGCACCACCTCGCATCCCTGCCGCGGTCGTGGTCGAGGCGAACGAGCGGGGTCGATCGGTGGCCACGGTTTCCGCCGAGGGCGTGGGGCCTAGGGCCGACGCCGAGCCGCCCGCCCTCCGCGTCGTCGCACGGAAGTGGGCGAGCGCGTCAGACAGCGGTCTCGTCGTGGCTGGGCAGTCGACGGCCTTCCCGAACAACCAGATCGCCGGGTTTCGCACGTTCCTCGTGATAGCGGCGATCGTCACCCTGATCGTGGTCGCGATCGTGTCGTGGCTCGTTGCCGGACGAGCGGTCCGGCCGCTCGTGACGCTGGCCCAGACGACCGAGGCGATCGGCACCACCGGCGACCTGACGAGGCGCCTCGCGCTAGGCCGGAGCCGTGACGAAGTCGGCCGGCTCACGACGAGCTTCAACGCGATGCTCGAGCGGCTGCAGTCCGCGCAGTCCGATCTCGCCGCCGCGCTCGCCGCGCAGCAGCGCTTCGTGGCGGACGCATCGCACGAGCTTCGAACGCCGCTCTCGACCATCCGGACGAATGCGGAATTTCTCCGCGAACGGCCGGATGCCGCGGCGGACGACCGCGCTGCGGCGATCGCCGACGTCGTGAGTGCGGCGGAGCGGATGAGCCGGCTCGTCGATGGCCTGCTCGTCCTGGCGCGCGTCGACGCCGGCGTTGCGGTCGAGCGGCGACCGGTCGACCTGCGAGCGGTCGCAGCGGAGGAGGCTCGCCGGGTTCGTCCACCCGGGCGCGCGCGCGACGAGACGCAAGGCGTGCAGGTCACGGCGCAGGGTTCGGCGCTCGTCTCTGGCGATCCGGAGGCGCTCGGGCGCGCGATCCGAATTCTTCTCGACAACGCCTTCCGTCACGGCAGCGCGCCGATCGGCATCACGATCACGAACCACGACGGTCGCATCCGCCTCGAGGTCCGCGACGCCGGACCCGGGCTGCCGCCGGGGAGCGCGGAACGGGTTTTCGAGCGGTTCTACCGAGCCGATCCAGCGCGTAGCGGTGAGGGGACCGGCCTCGGCCTGTCGATCGCTCGCGCGATCGTCCAGGCTCACGGTGGAGCGATCCGCGCGACTACCGCGGATGGTGGTGGCGCTGTCTTAACGATCGAGCTCCCGGCGCTGTGA
>JBOGTG010000034.1:0-65976 GCA_050692175.1 Candidatus Limnocylindria bacterium
CGAAGACGTCGCGCAGGATCCCGCCGACCCCGGTGGCCGCACCCTGAAACGGCTCGATCGCCGACGGATGGTTGTGGCTCTCGACCTTGAAGACGCAGAGGAGTCCTCCGCCGAGGTCGACGGCACCTGCGTTCTCGCCCGGACCGACGGCGACCGACGCGCCGCGCGAAGGCAGCGTCCGCAGGAGCTTCTTGGTGTGCTTGTACGCGCAGTGCTCGCTCCACATCGCCCCGAACATCGCCCACTCGAGCGCGTTTGGCTCGCGGCCGATGAGCTCCCGCACCCGGGCAGCTTCGTATTCGGTCAGGCCTGCGTCCTGTGGAATCTGGTTAGGCTGCGCCGTTTTCGTCGTCCCCAGGGCTGGGGACGCACTCACGACCGGGTAATCGCTCCGCGCGGCGCCATCAAGGGAGAGAGTAGCGGCTAGGACAGGTCCCCGGTACCCACGAATTTCTCGACCTGGTCCGCGAAGGCGACGAGGTCCGGAATACGGGTCTGGATCTGGCTGTAGACGTCGTCGATGTCGGTCTGCTCGCGGTCGTACGCGAGCAGGTTTCTCAAATTTGCGAGGTGCTCGAGGCGGTACGCGAGCGCTCGCTCGATCACCGCGTGGCCGGCAAGCGCGTCGAGGATGTCGTGGTACGCCTCAGGCTTGGGGAGCGCGAGCGCGGTCACGAGGTAGGCGCCGGTCCCGAAGAGGAGCTCGACCGCCTGCTGGAGGTGCCACTGCGCAAGGCCGTACAGCTTGGGATCGGCCTTGAATTTGACGTGCTCGATCGCTCGCAGGTCGCCGAGGAGCGTCGTGTACTCGCGCAGGCGGGCGATGCGCGCGCGCACGTACGCGGCATCGATGGCGAAGCGTTCGCCGCGGGTGCGCTCGGCGAGCGCCTTCGACTGCACGTCGTCGTACTTCTTGAACTCGAGGTAGTCCATCACCGAGCGGGCCTCGAAGTGCACGCGCCGCTTCTGGTCGCGCTGGAAGAGGAGGCTCCAGCTTCGGATGATCTGCGCGCGCTGGAGCAACGAGGCCTGGTTCAGGATCACGACGTCGAGACCCTCGATCTCGAGCGTCTTGGAGAGCTCGCTCACGAAGTACACCTGATAGTCGAAGAACTCGCTCGCGTTCACACGCGACAGCAGCAGCAGGGCGATGTCAAGGTCCTGGTAGGTCCCCGCGATGCGCCTGCCGGTCACCGAACCCTGCGCGTAGGCCGCGTCGACCGGCGAGGTCTGGAAGAGACTTTGCAGCTGGGCCTGCTTTTCGAAGAGGTCCATAGCTATCTATATAAGGCAGGAGCCGTGCCGTGGCGCGCTCCCACCAGATTTGAAAGCATCCGATACCCGTCCGTACCCCCCAGAAGCGCCTCCACGCAGCGTTCCGGGTGCGGCATGAGACCCAGCACATTGCCGGTGTCATTTGTCACTCCGGCGATGTTTCCGAGCGATCCGTTCGGATTCGCGGCCGCTGTCACGACGCCGCGCTCGTCCACGTAGCGGAAGACGACCTGTCCGGCCGCCTCGACACGCGCGTGAGTCTCGGGATCAGCCACCCAGCAGCCCTCGCCGTTTCCGATCGGCATGCGCAAGACCTCACCGTCGAGGCCGGCCGTGAATGGCGTCCGGTCGCTCTCCACGCGGATGCGCACCCAATCGGAGCGGTACCGAAGATCGGCGTTGCGGATGAGCGCGCCCGGAAGCAGCCCGGCCTCGCAGAGGATCTGAAAGCCGTTGCAGCTGCCGAGGATCGCGCCGCCCTCTGACGCGAAGCGGCGCAGCTCTTTTGTCCCGGGCGAGAGCTTGGCGATCGCACCCGCGCGCAGGTAATCGCCGTAGCTGAAGCCGCCGGGAACGATCGCCGCTTCGAAGCCGCGCAGATCCGCGTCCTCGTGCCACTGGATCTCGGACTCGACTCCTTCTATCAGCGAGAGCGCATGCGCGAAGTCGCGCTCGCTCCACGTCCCGGGATAGCGGAGGATGGCAACGCGGGTCATCACCACCAGTTTGACCCACGGACGCGACGAGCCGGGAAGTAATTTCGGCTCGTGAAGGTCGCTGCTCTTGTGTTCGTGCTCGTCCTTGGGTCGTCGTGCGGGGTCATCGGCAGCCTGCGTCCCGGCCCGACGATCGCGCCGCTGATCTCGGCCAAGTTCCTCAGCGTGCATCTCTTCGTCGGCGACCAGGGTGACGCCCAGGAGAAAGCGCGCTTGCCTGCGCTGCGCGACTCGATCGCAGGAGCGTTGCCCGCGGCGTGGATAAACGCTACAGGGGGCCGCGGACAGCTCACGCTCCGGACCGATGCGGACATCGACGTGGAGCTGAACGGCACCGGGGGCACATCCGCCCTCACGCAGCACAAGCTCGGCGGTCGCGTCGTCTCGCGAACGATCGCCGTCCACACGATGGAAGGGTCGCGCCGACTTTCGGTGGCCGAGCTCCTCGTCACGACCGTCCACGAGCTCGGACACATCTGGTGCTGCTTCGGACCAGGCACGAAGGACGGGCACTGGGCGGACACGCCCTCATCCTTCTCGAGCGTCGGGCTGATGTTCTCGCCGATGACGTGTACGGTCGCGGCGGGGAGCGATCCGATCTGTCCGAGCACCTTCAGCGACCGCGAGCTCGCCGAGCTGCACCTCACCGCGCCCTAGCGACCTCGCGGTCGACCTCGACCGAGTAGCTCTCGATCACCGGGTTCGCGAGGAGCTGGTCACCCATGCGGTCCGCGGCCTCGCGCGCGGCGTTCTCGTCTGCAGCTTCGAACGTGACGACGATCTCCTTGCCGGTGCGGACGTCGGCGACGTCGTGGCCGAGCGAGCGCAACGCCGCGAGCACCGCCTCGCCTTGTGGGTCCCGGACCTCGGCCTTCGGCCGCACGAGGACGCGCGCGACAAATCTCATGACAGCTCCTTCCCCACGATGCGCTTGTACGCCTCGCGGTAGCGCTCGCTGGTGCCCTTGACGACCTCCGGCGGCAGCGCCGGCGCGGGAGGCTCTTTGTTCCAGCCGCTCCGCACGAGGAAGTCGCGCACGTACTGCTTGTCGAACGACGCGGGCGAGCTTCCCGGCTTGTACTCCGCGGCGTCCCAGTAGCGCGATGAATCCGGGGTCAGGATCTCGTCGATGAGGGTGATGTGCCCGTCGAACATCCCGAACTCGAACTTCGTGTCGGCGAGGATGAGGCCCTTCGATGCCGCGTAGTCGTGGGCGAAGCCGTAGAGCGCGAGCGTCAGGCGCTCGAGCTCGCGCGCGAGCTCGGTGCCGATCATGCCCGCCAGCTGTGCGCGGCTGATGTTCTGGTCGTGCCCCGACTCGGCTTTCGTGGCGGGTGTGAAGATCGGCTCCGCGAGCTGCTCGGATTCGATGAGCGCCTTCGGCAGCTCCTCGCCGGCCACGGTCCCGAGCGCCTTGTACTCCGTCCAAGCGGAGCCGGAGATGTATCCGCGGGCGACGCACTCGATATCGATGCGCTCGCAGTGCTGGACGAGCACCGCGCGACCGGCCAGCGAGCGCGCGTCCTTGAATGCCTTCGGAAAGCGGCGGAGGTCGGTCGAGACCAGATGGTTCGGCACGATCTTGTCGGTCTTGCGGAACCAGAAATTGGAGAGCTGCGTCAGGACGCGGCCTTTGTCGGGGATCGGCGTCGGAAGGACGGCATCGAAGGCCGACAGCCGATCGCTGGCGACGATGACGAGCTTGTCCCCGCCGGCCTCGTAAACGTCGCGGACCTTGCCGCGGCGGAAGAGGGTCGCTCCGTCGACACGCGATTCGAGGAGGACGCTCACTCGGGAAGGATGCCCTTGAGGCGCTCGCGCCACGCCGACGCGATGTCCCGCGCTATGTCGGAGGCGAGACCGCGGTACTCCTCGGGACGCTCGAGGATCCGCCGCTCGTCGGGCGTGAACTTTGTCAAAAATTCGCGAAACTCCGTGTCGGCCGTCGCGACCTCCAGGAGCGAGCGCGACCCGCGCTCGGCCTCGAGCGTGAGCCGGCGCACGGCCTCGTGGGAGTCAGGATGGCCGTACTTCGCGAGGAGCACGTAGAGGGGCTCGGCCGCGATCGCGCCTCTCGACATCGCGAGGTTCGCCTTCAAACGCTCCCGGTCGACGCGCATGCCGTCGAGCGACGACGCGAGACGACCCGCCGCATAGGTCGTGGCCGCGAGGATCTCGCCCAGGAACCGCTGCGACGCCGAATTGGTGAGATCGCGCTGGTGCTCGCTGATCTGGTCCATATAGGTGGTGAGCATCCGCGGCGCGATCGCCTTCCAGATCGATTTGACGTTCTCGAAGGAGACCGGGTTGCGCTTGTGGGGCATCGTCGAAGAGCCGACCTGCTCCGCTGCGAAGGACTCGGCCACCTCACCGATCTCGCTCCGCTGGAGGTGCCGCATGTCGTCGGCGAGATTGGCCATCACGCCGAGCGCGCTCACGCAGGCGTGCGCGAGGTCGGTCCAGCCCTCCGGCGGCACGATCTGCGTGGAGACCGGAGCCGCGTGGAGCTGCAGGCTCGCGAGGAATCGGCGCTCGAGGGCGCGGGGATCCGAGGCTAAGAGCGCAAGCGCGTTGTACGCGCCGACCGCACCGGAGAGCTTGCCCGGAAGGCGCCTGGCACCCAGGCGGAGCACCTCGAGCCGGTCGCCCAGGCGCGAGACGTACTCAGCCATGGCGAACCCGAACGTCACGGGCTCGGCGTGACGGCCATGCGTGCGCCCGATCTGGGCCGTGTCGGCCTCGGCCTCGGCGATGGAGATGCACTTGGCGATGAGCACGGCGACCGTCGGGACCACGACGCGGTCGACGCACTCGCGGTAGCGGAGCGCGTTCGCCGTGTCGACGATGTCGTAGCTCGTCGCGCCGAGGTGGACAAAGCGCTTGGCCTCGTCGGGCACCTGCGCACGGATCACGTTCACGAGCGCGCGCACGTCGTGACGGGTGCGCGTCTCCTCCTCGGCCACCTCCTGCGCGGTGATGCGATCGGCGGCACTCGCGATCGCGTTCGCGACGCTCTTGTCGGTGATGCCGACGTCCGCGAGCGCGAGGGCCAGCGCCCCCTCGACGCGCGCCATGTATTTGATCGCCGCGGCCGCCGAGAGGTACGGGTGGAGCGCCTTGTACAGGGCCGGGTCGCCCCCGTAGAAGCGCGAGTCAATCGGCGAGATCGCGTCGAAGCGGTTCGTGATCGTCATCCCGCGATCACCTTCGCTGCGGTGCGCTCGCGCATCTCCTTGAGCCGGGTGGCCAGGAGCTCGTCGCCAGTGGCGAGGATTTGGGCCGCAAGTATTCCGGCGTTCGCCGCGCCGGCCTCGCCGACGGCGACGGTCGCGACGGGGACTCCACGAGGCATCTGGACGGTCGAGAGAAGGGCGTCGAGTCCTCCGGCGATCGCGTTCGGCGCGACCAGGGGGACGCCGATCACCGGAAGCGTCGTGAGCGCGGCGACCGCGCCCGCAAGGTGCGCCGCGCCGCCGGCGCCGCAGATGACGACGCGGACACCGCGGCCCTCGAGCGAATCGACCCACTCGCGCAGGGCTTCGGGCGTGCGATGCGCGGAGAGAACCCGCGTCTCGAACTCGACGCCGAGATTCAGAAGCGTCTCGGCCGCAAGATGCATCGTCGCCTGGTCCGATGTGGAGCCCATGACGATCGCGACCTTCGATGTCGTCAAGCGACCGCCACCTCCTGCTGCGCGATGTCGGAACGATAGAACTTGCCCTCGAACGTCACGCGCTCCGCCCCGGCATAAGCGCGGTCGCGCGCTTCGGCGAGGCTGTCGCCGCTCGCGACCATGTGCATGACCCGGCCGCCACCCACGACGACATTTCCCACCTTGTCGCGCTTGGTCGCCCCGTGGAATGCAAGCACGTTCTCGGGCAGTCGATCGAGACCCTCGACTGCCATGCCGATCTTCGGCGTCCCCGGATAATTCTCGGCGCAGAGGACCACGTCGATGTAGGCGCGCTTGCTGAAGCGGATCGGCTCGGCGGAAACGTACTCCGCAAGGCGGCCTTCACCCAGGGCGACGAGGAGCTTCGCGAAATCGCCCTCGATCCGCGGAAGCGTGACCTCCGCCTCGGGATCGCCGAAGCGAGCGTTGTACTCGAGCACCTTCCAGCCGTCCGCGGTCTTCATGAGTCCCGCGTAAAGGACGCCGCGGTACGGCGTCCCGCGCTTTGCGAGCGCCGCCGCTACCGGCCCGATGACCTCGTCCGCTACGGCCTGCGCCTCGTCGTCGGGCAGAACGGCGGTCGGCGAGAACGCGCCCATGCCGCCGGTGTTTGGGCCGGTGTCGCCGTCACGCGCACGCTTGTGATCGCGCGCGGGCGGGAGCGCGACGACGGTCTCGCCGTCGACGAGCGCCTGCAGGGACGCCTCTTCTCCCTGAAGGACCTCTTCGAGCAGGACGCGCCCGCTGTTCGCCGGCGGCGTCGCGAGGGCCTCGACCGCCTCCTCGAGCGTCCGCGCGACGGTCACGCCCTTGCCGAGCGCGAGGCCGTCGGCCTTTACGACGACCGGCGCCTCCCAGCGCAGAAGCGCGTCCTTCGCGGCCGCGGCGTCGGCGAACGATTCCGACCTCGCGGTGGGTACGCCGGCCTCGGCCATGAGCTCTTTCGCGAACGACTTCGACCACTCGACCTTCGACGCCTCCCTCGATGCACCGACCACGGCGATGCCCGAGCGGCGCAGCGCATCCGCGATACCCGCCGCGATCAGCTCGTCGGTACCGACGATCGCAAGGTCGATGAACGACGCGAGAACATGTTCGTCGAGCCAGGCGACGTTGTCGGGGCGTTGATCGAGGACGCGCGTGAAGAGCGAAAGGCCGGCATTGCCTGGAACGACGTCTATGGTCGTCACGCTGCTGCAGTTCGCGAGGCGCCACGCGATCGCGTACTCACGGCCCCCGCCGCCGAGCACGAGACAGTTGATCCCGGGCGCACCGGCGGAGCGCCGGGGGCTGCGCGCTCTCCGTTGCTCCCAGATCTTCTTGTAGACCGACTCGCCGCCGAAGATCCCCTTCACGCGCCTATTCCCATTCCCGCTCAATCTCGCGCTGCGCGCGAGACACGCTCAAGCTGCCGGTGTTCGGTCGTCCCAGCAAAGCCGCTCCTCCCTCATTCCCATTCAATCGTCGCGGGTGGCTTTGACGAGACGTCGTACACGACGCGGTTCACGCCGGGCACCTCGTTCACGATGCGCGCCGAGACTCGCTCGAGCAGGTCGTACGGAAGGCGCGCCCAGTCCGCGGTCATGAAGTCTTCGGTGGTCACCGCGCGGAGGGCGACGAGCGCCCCATAGGTGCGGAAGTCCCCCTGCACGCCGACGCTCTGGACCGGTGTGAGGACCGCGAACGCCTGCGCGACCGTCCGGTAGAGATCGGCGGCGCGCAGCTCCTCGAGGAAGATCGCGTCGGCTCGCCTGAGCGTCGCGAGGCTCTCGCGGTCGACCGGCCCGAGAACGCGCACCGCCAGACCGGGACCGGGGAACGGGTGCCGCCAGAGGATGTCTTCGGGGATGGCGAGCTCAGCGCCGACGCGCCGCACCTCGTCCTTGAACAGGCGGCGCAGCGGCTCGACGAGCTCGAGTGCCATGACCTCCGGGAGCCCTCCGACGTTGTGATGCGTCTTGATGCGGGCGCTCGTTTTCGAATCGCGCGAGCGCGACTCGATGACGTCCGGGTAGATCGTGCCCTGCACGAGGAGATCGACGCGTCCGATCCTTTTGGCCTGCTCCTCGAAGCAGCGCACGAACTCCTCGCCGATGATCGCGCGCTTGCTCTCGGGATCCGCGACGCCCTTGAGCTTCGCGAGAAAACGGTCCGCCGCGTCGAGGTGGATGAGCCGAAGCCGCGGCCCGAAGGTCGCGATGACCTCCTCGGCCTCGTTTGCGCGCAGGAGTCCCGTGTCGACGAACACGCACGTCAGCCGGTCCCCGATCGCGCGCGCCACGAGCGCCGCCGCCACGGCCGAATCGACGCCGCCGGAAAGCGCGCAGATCGCGTGACGATCGCCGATCTTCTCGCGAAGCTCGGCCAGAGCCTCCTCGACGAACGCGGCCGGCGTCCAGTCGCCGGTCGCGCCGCACACCCGGTAGAGGAAGTTGCGCAGGATCTCGGCGCCGTGCGGCGTGTGCCCGACCTCGGGATGGAACTGCACCGCGTAGCGCGAGCGGCCGTCGGTCATCGCGGCCACCGGGACGCTGGTCGTCCTCGCGATGACGCTGAAGCCCTCCGGCGGGCGGCGCACCGTGTCACCGTGGCTCACCCACGCGCGCTCCTGCCCGGCGAGGCCCTCGAAGATCCCTTCACGGTCCACGATCTCGACCGTCGCCGGCCCATACTCGCGCTTTCCCTCGGCGACGACGTCGCCTCCCAGTAGGTGCGCCATGAGCTGCATGCCGTAGCAGATGCCGAGTACGGGAAACTCGCCCGAGATGATCCCTGGATCGACACTTGGAGCTCCCGGCTCGTACACGCTCGCGGGACCGCCCGAGAGGATCACGCCGATCACGTTCCGCGCGCGGAGCTCGTCGGGGGTCACGTCGTGCGGAAAGATCTCGCAGTACACGCGCGATTCCCGAACGCGACGGGCTATGAGCTGCGTGTATTGCGAGCCGAAGTCGAGGATCGCGATCGTCGCTCGCGCGGACGGGCCGGACCTCGCCCCGGTCTCGGGGCGATCCGTCTGCTGACGACTCATTTGATTAGGCCCGGACCCGATAATTCGGTGCTTCGGCCGTGATGCGGATGTCGTGGGGGTGCGACTCGCGAAGACCGGCGCCGGAGATGCGGACGAACCGCGCCTTGACTCGCAGATCGTCGATCGACGCCGCGCCCACATAGCCCATGCCCGCACGCAGACCGCCGACGAGCTGGTGCACGACCGCCGCGAGAGGACCCAGCGCGCGAACGCGGCCCTCGACCCCCTCAGGAACGAGCTTGGAGAACTCGCCAACGTCCGCCTGGCCGTAGCGGTCGCGCGAGCGGCGCGCTTCCATCGCTCCGAGCGAGCCCATCCCGCGATACGACTTGAAGCTCCCATCGTCGGTCTCGACGACATCCCCGGGCGCTTCGTCGACGCCCGCGAGAAGGCCGCCCAGCATCACGGTCCATGCGCCGGCGCCGATGGCCTTGGCGATGTCGCCCGAGTGCTGGATGCCGCCGTCGGCGCAGACGGGGATGCCGTGCCGGTCGGCGGCCTCGGCGCAATCGAAGATCGCGGTGATCTGCGGCATCCCTGCGCCGGCGACGATGCGCGTGGTGCAGATCGCTCCCGGGCCCATCCCGACCTTGACGCAGTCGGCCCCCGCGGCGATCAGCTCCTCAGTGCCTTCGGCGGTGGCGACGTTGCCAGCGATCACTTCGACGCGATGCCTGGCCTTCACTTTTTCGACCATACGCACGACGGCCGCCGAGTGCCCGTGCGCCGTGTCGACCACGATCACGTCGACGCCCGCTCCGACGAGCGCCGCGGCGCGCTCGTCCGCGTCGCCGGCGACACCGACCGCAGCGCCCACAAGCACGTCGGCGTCTTTGGCGCGCCGGACCTCGTCGGCCTGCTCGCTGACGGTGAGATTGCGATGGATGACGCCAAGGCCGCCGAGGCGGCCGAGCGCGATCGCGAGGCGCGCGTCGGTGACGGTATCCATCGCGGCGGAGAGGATCGGGATGTCGAGGCGGATCTCATGTGTGAGGCGGGTCTCGGTCGAGACCTGGGTCGGAAGGACGTCGCTGCGAGCCGGGATCAGGAGGATGTCGTCGAAGGTCAGACCTTCTTTGGCGAACTTGTCCTCCCGGGTCAATCCGCCGCCCTCACCCGGGCAAGTGTATTAGAAGAGGACTCCTGTGACCGAGGGCGTTTGCGCGGTGTCGATGGCCTCGCCTGCGGCGCTCGTGAGCGATCCCGCGGGGATCCAGGTTGCGGTGCTCGAGCCCGCCACGGTGCCTGCGCTCTTGACCCCGGCAAGGGTAATCGTAAGCACGGTGTTTCCCGCGGTCCATGCACAGATCGAGTTCTTTGCGGTGCCGCTACCCGTGAAGTAGCCATTGTTGCCGAGCACGATGGTGCCGAACGTCAGGCTCGCGCCACTCGCCGAGATGGTGTCGGGGTTCGTGTTGTTCGTGAGCAGATCTGAGCCCGAGTCGCCGGCGGTGCATATGCCCAACGTGGCCGGGTTGGCGGCTTCGCTGAAAGTGAGGACGATCACGTCGCCGCTCTCCGGCTTGCCCGCCACGCCTGCGTTGTTGAGTGCAACGACCGTCGCACGGAAGTGATCCAGAGTGAATGTGGCACTTGTGCCGCTCCGAGCAGGCGTGCCACCCGTGACAGTGATCGTCTGGCTCGCAGCGTAGGCGCCGGTGATGGTCACGCTCTGCGTGAGCGAGCCGTTGATCATCGTCGCGGAGGTCGGCACGATCGTCCCCGAACTCACCGCGAAAGTCACCGTGCCGTTGAAGGCGCTGACCGCCGAGCCATCCTGCGCCTGCGCAGTGATCGTCACGTTGAACGCGGTGCTCGAGTGCTGCGTCGCAATGGCGTTGAAGGTGAAGTGGTCGAGAGGCTTCGCGCTGGCCTGCGCCGAGTCCACGCTCGCCCAGTTCGCGCCGTTTGAGTCGTAGTAGCCCCGAACGACGTAAAAGAACGTGCCCGGACCGGGCACGTCGTCGTAGGTGACCGTCGCGCGTCCGGCGATCTGCTGGATCTGCGCAAAAGGACCACTGGCGCTCGGTGCGCGGTAGATGCGGTGGCCGCTCGCCCACGTCGAGCTCGTCGCGGTCCACGCCACGCGGACCGTGCCACCGTTCGACTGCACCGTCGCGGTTACGCCGGTCGGCGCGGCGAGGGTCGCGGTGGCGAGCTGGTTCGAGGGATTCGTCGTCGGGGCGGTGAAGGTCGCGCCGGTCGAGAGAGTGAGCATGAGCAGTGTCACGCTCACCAGCGCAAGGATGACCAGCGCGTAGATCCGCGCGGCCATGTCAGGCCGCGATCCGACGCCCGGTCGCTTCGCGAAGCCATCCCATGTGGTCTGCCCAGAGCTCGTCTCGGTCGATCGTCGCCCGCTGCACGGCCTGGCGGCGGCTGCGTGGGCGCATCGGCTTCGCGTTGCCGAAGACGAGCATCGCGGCACAGACGACGAACACGATCGCCGCGATCGCCGTGAGCGCGATTCGCCAGTAGGCCTGCGCGTAAACGATCGCGTATCCGAGAAGCGGGACTGACGTGCGGTAGATGCCGACCTGGCCCGGGAAGTGGACGGGCTCGGGGTCCGCGACGACGTTGGCGTCGCCCTTCGTGGTGAAGGTCGGGCTGGCGGCGTTCGAGGCGTCGATCGCGATGACGCGGTGCGTGGTCATCTGCCCGTAGTGCTCGAAGGTGATGATGTCGCCGCGGACGACCAGTGAAGGCGAGACGGGCTCGACGATCGCGAGCGCGCCCTTCTGGATCGCCGGCTCCATGGAGCTCCCGGTGACGACGAAGGTTCCCATGCCGAGCGTGCGGACTGCGACGAGGCCGAGGCACATGGACAAGAGGGCGACCGCGAGTGCCATCGAGCAGATCTGCCAGAGCCTTTTCACGGTCGCCCTCCTTTCTTTCTTGGCTTAGCGGGCCGTGCCCGCGAGCTGTGTTGCGGTGTACGTGACGGTGAAGTCCTGCGACAAGGCCTGGAAGGCGTTGCCGGCCGTTGTCGGCAGGCTGAAGACGAAGGTCAGGTAGTCGCTCCCTGCCGGGGCGACGGTGCCGGAGGCCGGGATGACGAGGTTCTTCAGGGCGCCTGAGTAGACGACGTTCGCCGGAGTCGTGCAGTTGTTGCAGCGGTAGACCGAGGCCTGGAGGCCGAATGTCGCGTCGGTCCAGAGAAGCGTGCTCGCGGTCGCGGTGATCGCGCCGGCGTACGTGAATCCGGTGTTCCCACCGTTCGTCAGCTGGACGACCCGCTGTGCCGTGTCCCCGGGGACGAGGTTGGTGATGTTGACGAGGTCACCCGGGTTCGGCTTGTCGTTCGAGATCACGAGCGTCGCGGTCGCGAAGGTGTTGCCGGGGTTCGTCGTCGTGGCCGTAAACGTTGCCGTGGTCGAGCCGACCGACGTCACGCCGATCAGTACCAGGGCCGAGAGCGCCATCGTCGCGAGAAGGAAGTTCGTTCCGCGCATCTTGGTTCCCCTTTTCTTCCGGCTCGCCGCCGGTCTTTTCTGTGTTGGGGCAACTATCTCGTGGCGCGGACGTGCCCGGATGGGACCACAGGGGGGAACGCCTCTAGCCCATTGGGACTACGACTACGCCGATCTGTGTCGTTTGAGCAGAGGTACTACGACCTCCGAGCTAGTCGCGCTTCTGCGAGAGCTGTTGCCCGAAAGTCGGGCCGCCGCGTCCCCAGGCTTCGAGCGTTTCGACGCGCTGCTTGCTCCACGAGCGCGCCCGCCACCAGAACACGGTGGCCGCTGCGAGGCTGACGAGGCACGCGGTGGGGAACACGATCGGCTGGAGATCCCACCAGAGCTGGAGCTGGCGTGCCGCGATCGCGACGCCGATGAACGCGAGCAGCTCCACCTCGAAGAGCAGGACCAGGAAGGTGAACGCGAACGAGGCCGCGCCGAACGAGCGCCGGCGGCGGTACGGAAAGGCGATATCGATGAGGCTGCTCACGCCGGGCGATGTTAGAGGAGGGTCGCCGCGCGCTCAGGTCCAACGCCGATCATTCCGACCGGCGCGCCCACGGTCTCCCGGATCCGATCCAGGTATGCGATGGCCTTCGCGGGTAACGCCCGGCGCTCGGTCACGCCGGTGATGTCCGTCGCCCAGCCGTCGAGGGTCTCGTAGCAGGGCCGCGCTCGCTCCAGCGCGAGCGTCGTCGGCATGTCGGTCGTGCGCTTGCCGTCGAGCTCGTAGCTCGCGCAGAACGGGATCCGTTCGTACACGTCCAGGACGTCGAGCTTGGTCACGGCGAGCTCGGTGAAGGCGTTGAGGCGGTGGGCGTGGCGCGCCGCGACGGCGTCGAACCAGCCGACGCGCCGCGGGCGACCGGTGGTCGCGCCGTATTCGTGGGCCCGCTCGCGGAGCGCGGTGGCCTCATCGCCGCGCAGCTCGGTCGGAAAAGGACCCTCGCCGACGGCCGTCGAGTACGCCTTCACGACTCCGATCACGCGCGTGATCCTGCGCGGCGGGATGCCTGCCCCGACACTCGCGCCTCCCGCGAGCGGATTCGAGCTTGTCACGTACGGGTAGATGCCCCAGTCGAGATCGCGCATCGCACCGAGCTGCCCTTCGAGCAGCACGCGCGCATCCCTGGACAGCGCGGACTCCACGAGAGGAAGAGTGTCGACGATGCGATCGCCGAGCCTCGCCGCGGCGGCGAGGACACCGTCGGCGACCTCCTCGGGGTCAAGTGGCGCGTCGCCGAAGCGCTCCAGGATGGCGTTCTTGGTCTCGAGCTCCCGCTTGACGCGGCCGCGGAAACGCTTCGGGTCGAGCACCTCGTAGACCTGTATCCCGTGCCGGCCGACCTTGTCCGAATACGCGGGCCCCACGCCCATGCCGGTGGTCCCCAGCTTCTTGCGTCCGCGCTCCCGCTCGTCGAGGCGGTCGAGCGCGATGTGCCATGGCATGAGGAGGTGCGCGCGGTCACTCACGCGGAGGTTCGCGGTCGAAATCCCGCTCCGCTCTAGCTCAGCGAGCTCGCGACAGAGGAAGGCGAGGTCGACGACGCACCCGGGACCCAGCACGCAGAGGGCTTCTGGATTGAAGATCCCGCTTGGGACGAGGTGGAGCTTGAAGGTGCCGTGCTGGTTGACGACGGTGTGACCGGCGTTGTTGCCGCCCTGGAATCGGATGACCACATCCGCCTCCTGCGCCAGGAGGTCCGTGATCTTGCCTTTGCCCTCGTCGCCCCACTGAGCACCGACGATGGCCGTCACCGGCACGTATTCGAATGCTATCCCGCGCGCTGCCCCACGACCAGCGCTCCGAGCTTCGCGAGCTCGACGAGGGTGAGGCTGCGCGATGGTTCACTCGTCCACCAGAAGCTCGGGTCCCAATCCGGATCTTCGGCGGGCCGATTCCGCAAGGTGAGCGAGACCCGTCGGAACTCGCGCTCGAACAGCAAGGCGGCCCGCCGCTGGTGATAGGGGCTCGTCACGAGGATCGCGGAGCGGAGCCCGCGCGTGCGCATGAGCTCCGCGACCTGATTCGCGTTCTCCTCCGTCGTCGCCGAGGTTCCTTCCACGACGATCGCGTCCGCCGGGACACCAGCCGCGACGGCCGTGCGCTTCATGAGCTCGGCCGAGGCCACCGACTCGGGGTCGCGCGACCCCCCGGAGAAGATGACGACCGGCGCGTACCCCTGCTTCCACAGCGCGATCGCGCTGTCGGCTCGGGCCCCCGTGTCACCGGAGATGGCAACGATGGCATCGGCCTTGGTCAGGGGATCGGTCACATCGAGCCAGTGCCCGACTCCCACGAGCACGGCGACGATCGCGATCACGCCCATGAGGAAACCCAGAAGGAAGCGTCTCACGGGCAGACGGGATGCAGGAAAGGGGCCGGTCGATCAGTTCGTCGCGATCGGATCGGTCGCGGTGCGACGCGCCTCGAAGCACTCCGAGCAGTAGACGGGTCGATCCGTCCGCGGCGCGAAGGGCACTTGCCCCGGGCGGCCGCAGTTGGAGCACACGATGTCGTGCATGCTCTGCGCTCTCGCCGCGGCGCGCTCGGCCTTGGCTCGGCGCCGGCAATCGGGGCAGCGCTGCGGCTCATGGAGCAAGCCTTTCTGCGCGTAGAACTCCTGCTCGCCGGCGGTCCACACGAACGGATTCCCGCATTCGCGGCAAACCATGTCTTTGTCGGTCAACGCCATCGCCATACGCGTGCTCCCCGGCGGAATCCTATGCCGAACGGTCAAGCGCCCCCTCGGCGAGGCGCCCCCTCGGCCAGGGCGGTGAGCCGAAGCCCTTCGCTTAGCGGGGTCTTCGGCCGCCAGAGCCCTTCGTGCGCGGCCTTCGAGGGATCGACGCACCCGCGGAGGACCTCGCTCGGCCGAGCCGGGGCGCTCCGGATCCCCGGCGGAGGGCCGAGTACCGCGGCAAGAGCGGTCACGAGCTCGTTCACGCTTGTCGCGACGCCGGTGCCGATGTTGAAGACGCCGGCCTGCGTTCCGGCGAGCGCGGCCAGTACCGACTCGACGACGTCGGCGATGTACACGTAGTCGCGCTCATAGCTGCCGTCGCCGAACACCGTGATCGGCTCGCCGCGCTTCCAGCAGCCGACGAAGATCGCGACCACCCCGCCCTCGAGGTCCTTGCGCTGGCGTGGACCGTAGATGTTCGCGAGGCGCAGCGTGACGGCCCTGAGGTCTGACGCGTCCACGAGCTTCTCGGCCTTGGCTTTGAAGCGTCCGTAGTTGGATTGCGGATCGACGGGAACGGTCTCGTCCGCACAGACCGGGGTCTCACCGTAGATCGCGCCGCCCGTCGAGATGTTGACGAAGATCGAGGCGCCCAGACGCCGCGAGGTCTCGAGCACGTTGCGGGTCCCGCCGACGATCACGCGCTCGTAGAGCTCACTCTTCTCCATCGACTCCACGACCTTGGTCTTCGCGGCGCAGTGGACGACGCCGGAGATCCGGTGGGTGCGAAGCTCGCGCTGGAGCGCGGAGAGGTCGGCGATATCCGCGATGCGCAAGTCGGCGTGTGGATTGACGTTCGCGCGATCGCCCGTCGAGAGATCGTCGATCACCAGGACATCGTCGCCGCGTGCGACGAGCGCATCGACAACGTGACTCCCGAGGAATCCCGCGCCGCCAGTCACAAGGACGCGCAACTCCGAGCCGCTCCTTTCAGATTGGACGAACCGGATGTACTTCGTACGCTCGCCAGCTTCGCTGGCTCGTTGTGGACGAACTAGTGGAGGAGATGGTGGACAACGGACCTTCTACCGCAGCGAGGTCGAAGCTAACGTTTTCGCCAGCGCGCGGGGCTTCCGCCGCGTAGCGCGTGCGGCGGGGGCACACTCTATCTTTACCAGAACGTCTGTTCTAAACTGGCGGATCTCATGACCCTCGAGACACGCGCACCCGATCGTCAGGTCCCCTTCGATGAGGCGGCCGAGCAGCAGGTCATCGGAAGCCTGCTCATCGATCGCGACGCGATCTTCAAGGTCGCCGACCTCCTGCGAGTCGACGATTTCTACGTTCCGCGACATCAGCGGATCTACGACGCGGCGCAGGCGCTGCTCGAGCGGCGAGAGCGGATCGATCCGCTCACCATCCAGATGGAGCTCGCGCGACGTGAGGAGCTCGATCGGGCGGGGGGTCAGGCCTACCTGCGCACGCTCGCGGAGGGCGTCCCGACCGCGGCAGAGATCGAGCGCTACGGCCGGATCGTTCGCGACCGCGCCATCCTGCGGCGCCTTTTGGGCGCCGCCACTTCGATCGCCGCCGACGCGTACGACGAGCCGACGGATATCCCGCTCGCGCTCGACCGCGCCGAGCAGCGTCTCTTCGCGCTTCGCGACGAGTCGGCGAACGCGCAGCTCCGCCACATCACCGCTTCGCTACAGGCGAACTACGAGCACCTCACGGACCGCATGGAGCGTCCGTTCGAGGTGAGCGGGATCCCGTCCGGCTTCCGGGAGGTCGACTACTACACCGAAGGGTTCACCGTCGGGGATCTGATCGTCCTCGCCGCGCGGCCTTCCGTGGGGAAGACGAGCCTCGCGCTCGGGATGAGCTTCAACGTCGCGCGGCGTGGCCACCCCGTGTTGCTCTTCTCGCTCGAGATGGATGCCAAGCAGATCGTCTCCCGCTACCTGGCGCTGAACTCACGCATGGACCTCCTCGCGCTCCGAACCGGCAACATCATCGACACGGAGGCCGCGGCTGCGCTGCACGGCCTCCCGGTGTTCATCGACGACACGCCGGGCATCTCGATCATGGAGCTCCGGACGAAGGCCCGCCGCGCCAGCACGCACGAAAAGATCGAAGTGATCATCGTCGACTACGTCCAGCTCATCCGCACCGGCGAGGATGACGAGAATCGCGTACAAGAGATCGCGACGATCACGCGGAATCTGAAGTCGCTGGCGCGCGAGCTTGGCGTCGTCGTGATCGGACTCTCGCAGCTGTCCCGCGCCGCGGGCGACGCCGGCGGAGAGCCGAAGCTGTCGACACTTCGTGAAGGCGGTAGCTTGGAGCAAGATGCCGACATCGTGATCATGCTGTGGCGCGACCGCGAGGAGACGCCGGCCGGCGCGCCGCGGCTCATCAACGGCGCCGTAGCGAAGAACCGCAACGGCCCGACCGGCGGATTCCAGCTTCTCTTCGAAAGCGAGCAGGCGAAGTTCTTCTCGAAGGCCTCCGACGACAGCGGGCCGCCGGCATGACTTTGCAAACCGACCGCGGCGTCAAGCCACCGCCGGAGAAACCCGAGGCCGAGGCTTCGCTCCTCGGGGCGATGCTCATGGACGGCGCGCTCTACAACGAGGTCGCGCGCGGGCGCCTGGGACCAGCCGACCTATCGCGCGCGCAGCATCGCATCGTGCTCGCGGCGATCGCGCGCGTTGCGGAGCGCAGCGAGCGGGTCGGATTCGCGACCGTGCAGTCGGACCTCGTGGCGCACGACGAGATCGAGGCGATCGGCGGAGCTCAGTTCCTCGTCGGCCTGATGCAGAACGTGCCTACGGTTGCGCACGCCTCGAGTTACGCGACGATCGTCGAGCGCACCGCCCTCCTTCGTCGCCTCATCGGGGTCGCGAACGAGATCGCGCGCCTCGCGCTCACCCGCGAAGACTCGGCCGCCGCGGTGACGGACGCGCAGGAGCTTCTCTTCGCAGTAAGCGAATCGACCCTCCATCGCGACATCGTTCCGCTCGATGTTGCGCTCCGCCGTTATGCGGAGCAGGTCGACGCGCGCGGCGATCTTCGCGTTGGCATTCGCACCGGGATAGAGTCACTCGACAAGAAGACCGGTGGCCTCCAGCCTTCTGACCTGATCCTCATCGCGGGCCGTCCCGGCCTTGGCAAGACGAGCCTCGCCCTCAACGTCGTCGAGCACGCCGCTGTCGTGCAACACAAGACCTGCGCCTTCTTTTCGATGGAGATGAGCGAGATGCAGGTCGTCCAGCGTCTTGTCTCGATGCTCGCCGAGATCGACGGCAATCGAATGCGCCGCGGCCGCCTCTCCACGCAGGAGTTCACCGCGATCTCCGCCGCGTCGAGCGAGCTGCAGCAGGCGCCGATCTTCGTCGAGGAGTCGAGCCGCCTCAATGTGACCGATATCCTCGCGAAGTCGCGACGTCTTCAGGCCGAGCGTGGCCTCGACCTCGTTGTGATCGACTACCTGCAGCTCATCGAAGGCAACGATAACGAGGAGAGCCGGGTTCTCGAGGTCGCCCGCATCAGCCGCGCGCTCAAAGCGATCGCGCGCGAGCTCGAGGTCCCGGTGGTCGCGCTCTCGCAGCTCTCGCGGCAGATCGAGCAGCGCGGCACCGAGCCGATGCTTTCAGATCTTCGCGAATCGGGCGCCCTCGAGGCCGACGCCGATCTGGTCATGTTCCTTTGGCAGAAGGACCGCAAGGATCGCGAGGAGGGTGTGGTCCGCCTCAAGCTCGCGAAACATCGCAACGGACCGACGGGCGATTTCGACCTGCACTTCCAGTCCGACCTCACGCGGTTCCGCGATCTTGGCGAGACGCGCGATGGCGCCTAAGCCGGCTCGATCGCGACTGTCACGTTCGCGCGCACATCGGAGAGCAGGCGCACCTCGACCTTGTGGACCCCGAGTGAGCGCAGGGGCTCAAGCAGGACGATCTTCGTCTTGTCGATCTCGGCCTTCGCTTCTTTCTTTAGAGCCTCGGCTACCTCCTTCGCCGTGACGCTCCCGAAAGTCTTGCCCTGCTCCCCCGCCTTCAGCCGGAACACGAGCGTGACCTCGCCGAGGCGCTTCGCGAGCTCCTGGGCGTCCTCGTGCGCGCGATCTTTCTTCGTCTTCTCGGCCTGCCGTTCCTGCGCGAGGTGTTTGAGCTCGCTGCCGGTCGCCTCGATGGCGAGGCCCTTCGGGAGCAGGTAGTTAAGCGCATAGCCATCGGCGACGTCCTTGATCTCACCGGTCCGACCGAGGCCGCGGACTTCGGCCTTGAGGATGACGCGCACGTGGGCCTAGGAGGAGGTGGACGCCTCGTCGAGCGCCGTGTCCTGCTCGCTGCGCCGCAGCTCCATTTCCCAGGCGAGCACCGACGCCGCGACGGCCAGGACCCCCATGACAGTGAGAGCGCCGACGATCGCGAGCAGTGCCTCGATGACACCGAAGAAGCCGGGACCGGAGTCGCGGTCGCTCATGTACTTCCCCTCTTACGACCTGTCGTCTTGTGGTCGCGCGCGCGGAGCTTCTCCACAGTATCGCGGACGTCGCCGAGGCGGTCTCCGAGGAGCCGCTCGGCCGTCGCCACGTCGCGACGGAGCTGATCCTTGTCTTGCGAGATCTTGGCGAGGTGCTCCTCGACGATGTCGGCGGGTGCGCTCCGGATGAAGAGGTCGAGGCCGAGCAGCACCACGGCTAGGTCGTCCAGCTGGCCGAGCACCGGCACGAAGTCCGGGATCAGGTCGATCGGAAAGAAGAGATACGCGCCGATCCCCGCGAGGATGAGCTTCTGCCCGGCCGGGATCCGACCATCGCGAAGAAGCGCCCACGTCAAACGGATGTAGGTCGGCAGGCGACGGATGAGCTCCACCACCTCGGCCATGTCCTTCGGGGCGCGGATGCGGTTAGCCACCTTCGACCTCTCCCTGCGGGAACTGTGCCCGCAGCGCTGTCAGGGCTCGAGCAAGCGCCGCGTCGCGGTCGGCGGCCCAGAACGTGACCAAATACCGCGCCTTGCCACTCGCGACGCTCCGCAGCTCGACCGATGGAGCGGGCGTCGGGGAGACTCCTTCGGCCTTCGCCAGGATCCCGCGAACATCTTCCGCTGTGATCGGCTTGTCATCGGCTGGCAGCACCAGCCAGGCCGCGGCGCGGCGCGTCGGAAAGCGCGTGAAGTTAACAACTGGCGAGATCATGAACGTTCCGTTTGGTACGACGACCTCGCGACCATCCTCCGTGCGGAGCTGCGTCGTTCGAAACGAGATCTCTTCTACCGTGCCGCTGTAACCGGTCACCTCGATGCTGTCCCCGATGCGGAAGGGTCGCTCGACGAGGACCCACATGCCCGCGAAGAAATTCTTGAGGATGTCCTGCAGCGACAGCCCAATGACGATGCCCACCACGCCGAACGACGTCACGATCCACCCAAACGCCTCCCGGGTGTAGATCGCGAGGATCAGGAGGACTCCGATCGTGATCACAGTGAGCTGGGCAAGATTGCCGAGGAGGATGGTGACGTTGGCCTGCGCGCGATTGCGCGACAGCGCGCGCATCGTGACGCCGCGGACCGCGCGCGCGATGAGGAGGGCGACCACGGCAACGACGAGCGCCCAGAACGTTCGCGCGCCGTAGTCGAGGACGTTGTCGCGGATGACGGCTGGGTCCAGGGGCATCCGGCGGAGAATACGAGCGCTCTTGACAACTGAACATCCGTTCGGTTAACCTCTGGACCGGCGTGACAAAGCAAGACCAGCAGCGGGCGGACCGGATTCTTGCGTTCATCCGCGAGGCTGTCGCCGAACGGGGCTATCCCCCGAGCGTCCGCGAGATCGCGGAAGCGGTGGGGCTCGCTTCGACGTCCGCGGTCCACCACCACCTGACCAAGCTCGAGAAGGACGGCCGGCTAAACAAGGAAGCCACCCGGTCGCGAGCGCTCAGCCTCCCGGGTATGACCGGCGGTCGCGTCGTGCAGGCCCCCGTCATTGGCGAGATCGCCGCCGGTCAGCCGATCCACGCCTACGAGGAACGCTCTGAGACCATTGGCCTGCCGAGCGAGCTCGCTGCCGGCCGCGGACGAGAGACGTTCGTCCTACGCGTTCGGGGTAAGTCGATGATCGACGACCATATCGACGACGGCGACTTCGTCGTGGTGCAGGAGCAGAACACCGCGCGCGATGGGGACATCGTCGTCGCCGTACTCGAGGACAATGTCGCAACGCTGAAGCGCTTCTACAAAGAGAAGGACCGCATCCGTCTGCAGCCGGCGAACGGGGCGATGTCACCCATCTACGCCCGGGACGTGCAGATCCAAGGGAAGGTCATCGGCGTAATCCGCAAGCTGTCCTAGCTTCATCGATCGATGCCCACACGCGCACCTTCACTCACCGTTCGTGAGCTGAACCGCGCGCTCCTGGCGCGCCAGTTCCTGCTGAGGCGCCAGAAGCTGGGTGCGGTGGACGCCGTGGAGCGCCTCGCCTGCCTGCAGGGCCAGTGGGCACCTTCGCCCTACGCCGCGCTGTGGTCGCGGGTCTTGGGATTCGAGCGCGAGCAGCTCACTCGACCGATCGACCGCGGCGAGATCGTCAAGGCGACGCTGATGCGCGCGACCCTGCACCTCGTGTCCGCACGCGAGTACCCCGCGTACTCGCTCGCGACGATGGAGGGCCGGTTCGGAGCGTGGCGACCGCCCGGGGGGCCGGCACTCGCCGATCTCGACAAGCTCCACCGTTCGGTCATGACGTTCGCCGGAAAGACTCCGCGCACCCGCGGCGAGATCCAGGAGTTCATCGCCGGCCATCTGCCGCCGAGCGCGGCGAAGGACGAGCGCCTCCGCAGCTGGTTCAGTTGGGCCGCCGTCGCAGCGAGCGGGCTCGTTTGGGAGGCCGCCGGAGCGCATTTCGAGCATCGGCAGCTCGGCAGACACATCGCTCCGCCGGCCAAACTGCGGAAGACGCCGAAGCCCGAGGCCGCGTACGAGGTGGTCGTGCGCCGTCATCTGGGCGCGTTCGGCCCGGCGAGCGTGGCCGACATCGCGACCTGGAGCAGTGTCCGCGTGCCGAATATCCGCGCGGCGCTCGCGCGGATAAAGGATCTGCGGCGCTTCACCGACGAGCGCGGGCGCGAGCTCATCGACCTATCGCGCGCCCCGCGCCCCTCCGAGGAGGTCACAGCACCGGCCCGTTTTCTCGCGCGGTTCGACGCCGCGATCCTCGGCCACGCGGCGCCGGAGCGCACGCGCATCCTGCCCGAGGCGTTCCGCAAGCAGGTCATCTTCTCCGCCGAGGTGTGGCCGACCTTTCTCGTCGACGGTTTTGTGGCCGGACGCTGGACGATCGCCGTGCGGCCGAAGGAGGCGGTGCTCGAGCTCAAGCCCTTCAAGCCGCTCGCCCGCGCCGATCGGGCCGCGCTCGTCGAGGAGGGTGAAGCGCTCGTGCGCTTCTACGCCCCCGAATCCAGGATCCACGGTGTGCGCGGGTGACGAAGGGCAGCGACGAGCGGCGCGTGCTCACGCTTCGCGAGCTCAACCGCGCGATGCTGGCGCGCCAGCTCCTTCTGCAACGGGCACGTATCGGCGTGGTTCCGGCGATCGAGCGACTCGCCGCGCTCCAGGCCCAGTGGGCGCCGTCGCCGTACATCGCGCTCTGGTCGCGCCTCGAAGGCTTTCGCCGCGAGAAGCTCTGGTCGGCGATCGAGCGCCGTCAGGTGATTCGCGCGCGGCTGATGCGCGGCACGCTTCATCTTGTCTCCGCGCGGGACTTCTACGCCTACGCGGTCGCGACACAGGATCTCCAGCGTGGGGCGTGGAATCGCCTCCAGATCGGCCGCGGAGTGGATCCGAGCAAGGTCGCCGCCCTCGCGATCGCGTTCGCGCGCAAACCTCGTCCGAAGGAGGAAGTGCTCGAGCACATCCAGGCCCGGATCGGCGGAAGGCTCGGCGGTCCGTTCAATTGGCTCGTATGGCGCTTCGTGAGCGCGCATGCCGACCTCGTGACCGCGCCGCCCGGCGGGCACTGGCAATACGGCGGGACCGATGCGCCGTACGTCGCGGCGCGGCACTGGATCGCGCGCGGGGAGCGGCCATCCGAGGACGACGCGCTCGAGGTCCTAACCCGGCGGTACCTAGCTGCGTTCGGGCCGGCGACCCTCGCAGACATCGCCAGATTCGCGGGGCAAGTCCCGCCCCGTGTTCGTCCGGCACTCGAGCGGATCGCTTCGAAGCTCCGGACGTTCAGCGACGAGGAAGGACGCCTGCTCTACGACCTCCCGCGCGCTCCACGCCCGGGCGGTGACGTCGGGGCACCGGTCCGCCTTCTTCCGCGATACGACGAGCTCCTCATCAGCTACCAACACCGTGATCGGGTGATCGCGCCGGCGCATCGGCGCGCGGTCTACACGAAGAACGCGATCGTCGAGGCCGTGGTCATGGTCGATGGATTCGCGGCCGCCACCTGGAGCCTCGACCGTGCGAAGAACGACGCCGTGATCGAAGTCGCGCCGTTCGCGCGCCTCGCGCGGAGGGACCGCGCCGCCATCGAGGCGGAGGGTCAGGGCCTCCTTTCCTTCCTCGCGCCGGACGCAAAGGCCGTCGGGGTGCGGTTCGGATGACGCGCGCGATCATGCACTGCGACCTGGACGCGTTTTACGCGTCCGTCGAGCAGCGCGACCATCCCGAGTACCGCGGAAGGCCCGTGATCGTCGGCGGCGACGGCCCGAACGAGCGAGGAGTCGTGATGGCGGCCTCGTACGAAGCGCGTGCCTTCGGTGTCCGCTCGGCCATGCCGCTCGCGATTGCCGGACGGCTCTGCCCGAGCGGCATCTACGTGCCGGGCAACTTCGATCGTTACGAGGAGGCGTCCGACGCGGTCATGGCGATCTTCGACGAGCAGACGCCCCTCGTCGAGCCCATCTCGCTCGACGAGGCATTCCTCGACGTGACCGCAACCGAGCACCTGTTCGGCGGGGCCATGGCGATGGCCGGCCAGATCAAGCGCGCGGTGCGCGAGCGCTGCGGGCTGGTCGTCTCAGTCGGGGTCGCGACGAACAAGCTGTGCGCCAAGGTGGGTTCCGATCTGCGCAAGCCGGACGGCCTCGTCATCGTGGCGGCCGGCGGCGAGGCCGCGTTCCTGGCGCCGCTCCCGCTCGAGCGCCTCTGGGGCGTCGGGCCGCGGACGCGGGAGGTGCTCGCCGGCTGGGGCCTGCGGACCATCGGTCAGCTCGCAGCGTTCGATCGCGCGGTGCTCGAAATCCGCCTGGGCGAGCACGGTGCGGACATCTGGGAGCGTGCGAACGGAATCGACGACAGTGAGGTCATAAGCGAGCACGTACCGAAGTCGGTGGGTCACTCGCATACCTTCGGCGAGAACACGCTCGACCCCGCGACGATTGAATCGACGCTGCTTCGGCTTTCGGAGGGCGTCGGCCGGCGATTGCGGGATCACACGCTGCGCGGTCGGACGATCACCATGACGCTCCGCGTCGCTCCGTTCGAGACCCGAACGCGGCAGCGCACCCTTCGCGAGCCAACCGACGATGACGTCACGATCTTCCGCATCGCGCGACAGCTTCTTCGCGATGCGCTGGCAGAGGACCGCGAAGGCGGCCGTACCAGTCCGGTCAGGCTCGTCGGCGTTTCGGTCTCCGGAGTGAGCGCCGGTGCGCAGCTCGGCTTATTCGATGCCGCCCGCCACGGGCGGCTCAACGCTGCGTTAGACGCCGTTCGCGCTCGTTTCGGCGACAAGGCGCTCGACCGCGCGAGTGCACGCGAGGTACGAGAGCGTCGTCGTTTCAGCGGACACCGGTCGCGATGACGATCACAGCTGTGGATATCGCAGTCGATTCCGCCATGCGGGTCTGTGGAGAAGTCTGTGGAGAAGTTGGTGGACAGATCGTCTTGTTCGCGGACGATGACCTGACGATGATGCGCGGGGCCGCCAAGGCGAAGGGGACGGAAGGGGTGCCTGAAGACCGTGTCGCTCAAGTTGCGATCGATTTCATCTCGTTCTGCTTGTCCCGGCGCGCGGTCGACTGGCCGTTTCTTTACGACGAGATGTGTTACGTGGCCTCGAAGAAGCTCTATCGGGGGCTCGGATACGAGGAACTTCGCGAGGTCGGTCTTGACCTCGCGCTCAGCGGCCTCGTGAAGACGAGCCGGATCGCGAACGAGGTCACGCGGCAAGCGCGAATCGGGGACCGGCCGCTACGGGAAGGGCTTCTCGCAGCGAGCTAGGAGATCAGGTAGGCCACACCGGCGGGGCGGCGAGTGAAAGGAAGCGCACTCGCCGCCTCTTTTTCTTCATAATGGAGCGAGGGGAGAGCGCGATGAGCGCTTTCTTCCGGATCGGTCCCGTGGTGCAGCGGCCTAGCATACGTCCCTGTCAAGGACGAGATCGCCGGTTCGAATCCGGTCGGGACCGCCGCTCGACGCCTCCTCTAGTAGTCTCCGCGCCGTGACTCCGCGTCTTGCGCTCATGGTCGGCGGCGTCGCCGCGATCGTGTTCGGTGTCGCTCTCCTGGTGTTCCCCACGTCGATGCTCGCGAACTTCGGCATTGCGGCTCCGAACGAGGCCAGGGTCCTGTCGCGCGACGTCGGAGCGACTCTCATCGGGCTCGGCGTGATCAACTGGATGGCGCGCAACGCGACCGGCGCGGTGCTCCGCGCGCTTCTCGTCGGCAACGTCGTCGTGCAAGCGCTCGAGCTCCTCATCAACGGCTATGAGATCGCGGTGGGCGACCTGCCCACGCAGGCCGCGGGCGGACTGCTGATCCATCTCGCTCTCGGTGCTGTCTTCGTCCTCGCGATGCGCTCACCTTCTGTTCGCGAATAGCGCACCGCTCGCTTGCTCGCTCCAGTAACGCTCGGGTTCGATACCGCACGCCCATTTCCGATTGGGCGGCCGGGACCTTTAATCCATGGTGTGAGCAGGGGGAAGGGTCTCGCGGGTATCTTCGCGCTCGCGATCGCCCTCTCCGGCTGTGCGCAGGCACCACGAGCAGGCGATGAGGCGAACATTTATCTGCCCGACGATCGCCCGCTCCGCGCGACCGCTCCCGTGGACATGCTGCTGTGCACGGACCGCACGACGATCCCGACGCTCGATAACGTGACGAACGCGATCTGGTCGCCTGACTCGAACGCCGTTGCCATGTCGCGTATCGCCATCGTTCCCTCGCACCGGACCGTCACCGGCTACGAGGAGAGACTCCGTCTCACCGTCTACTACCTACGGAGCGGCAGAGTGCAGGAGATCGGACAGGGCCGGCTTCCCGAGTGGTCCGGGTCGGGTGCGTACCTCTCTTACTGGCGCGACGATGGCTACCTTTACGTGAATCTGGCCGGCACCATCGCGGGGACGATCGAAGCGTCCTCGCCGCAGGTACGGTGGAGCGGCGACGACCTCTACTTCTGGTACGCGGACGAGATCCGCGTGTGGCGCGACGGGGTCGCGCGAACGGTGGCGCGCGTCGATCCCGAGCTCATCCCGCGCTACCCGCGCGACG
This sequence comes from Candidatus Limnocylindria bacterium, assembly GCA_050692175.1. GTDB lineage: Bacteria > Chloroflexota > Limnocylindria > P2-11E > P2-11E > 3-1-20CM-2-70-9. Next base: position 26,341 of record JBOGTG010000034.1, read on the forward strand.
ATTCGTTCTTCAGCGCCGACGGAAAGCGGTTCACGGTGACGCGGTACTCGCTGGACGGCACGACGGAGCGATACATCGGCGTGACCGCAACGGGGGAGATGGCAAAGCTCGAGGATCAGGATGTGACGTTCACCGAGTGGGCGCCGCAGGGTGCGACCCTTCTCGTCCGCTCGAACGACAAGCTCGCGCTCATCGATCCGAGCGGAGCGCAGCGGTCGGCGACGCTGTCGACGGTCGCCGGCTCGGTGCACGGGTGGACCGCCGATGGCCGCCTGCTCGTGGGGGCGGTGTCCGCGACGGTGCCCGGCGGGAACGTGTTCGACCGCATCCCGGTGTGGAATCCGACCGACGACGAGGAGAAGGCTATTGCGACACTTCCGAATCTCTTCGGCACTCGCTCGTTCAGCCCGGACGGCCGCTGGTTCACGGGCGTGAGCCGGACCGGACTCTACGAGACGCAGCTCGAGCTCTATCGCTGCGGGGTCGCAAGCGGGCTGGGCGTCGATCTACGTGCTGACCCGGTGTCTCGCTCGCGCCTGGGGCGCATCGAAGACGCCCCGCGACGGTTCATCCGCCCGGTCGCCGGAGCGGTCAGCCAGTTCCTGCAGGGTCGCCACACCGGAGTCGACATCGCCGCGCCATTCGGGTCGATCATCGTGGCCGCGGACAATGGCGTCGTCGGCGACGCGGATTGGGTCCCCGTCGGCGGACGCCGGGTTTGCGTTCAGCACGCCGACGTGATCGAGAGCTGCTACTACCACACGTCCGCGGTGCTCGTGTCCGTTGGCGATCGCGTCGAGCGCGGGCAACCGATCGCGCTCATCGGGATGACCGGCGCGACGACCGGGCCGCACGTGCACTGGGAAGTCAAAGAGAACGGAAGGATCATCGATCCTCTCGCGCATTAGCGTCTAGCTATGCGCGTCCTCGCGGCGCTCGTCGCGTGCATTGCGGTCGTCCTCATCGGCATGGCCGCACTCGGGCAATTCGGACCCGCAACACCCCCGGTCACCCACGCTACCTCTGGCCCCTCAGCGACGTCGCCCCCGTTCGTCCCCACGCCGAGTGGGCCGCGCACGATCACGGTCACGCTGACCGAGCAGGAGCTGACCAAGGCCGCCCAGGACTACACCCCGCTGACGGTGAGCGGGATCACGGTGACCGATCCGAAGATCAAGCTCGAGCCGGGAAAGCTCACGCTCACCGCGACGGGTCGGGCGTTCATCGTGAGCGGCCCGGTCGTGGTGGTCGCATCTCCGCTCGTGCAGGGCGGCGCGGCGGCCGCGAAGATCGAATCGGCGACATTTGCGGGACTCAGCCTTCCCGAGACCACCAAGCAGGCCGTCGCCGAAACGTTCGCGCGCGTCCTCGCCTCGAACATCCCGCCCGATGTGCGCGTCACGTCGGTGACGGTGAAGGCCGGCAGTCTCGTCGTGGAGGCCGTCCCGGTCTGAACGCGTTCACGCGCGCTTCATGCGCGAAGTGCGATGATGCGAGCCACGCCGCCCGCGGGGAGGAACGCCACAACACAGGACGCCACTCGGTTGACGCTCGAGGCAGCCGCCGAGGGGATCCGCTCGCGCCGGCTCTCGCCCGTATCGCTGACCGAGTCCTGCCTCGCGCGCATCGAAGCGCTCGAGCCTCGCCTCAATGCGTTCGTCACGGTCACCGCCGAGCTCGCGCGCGAGCAAGCGCGTCAAGCCGAGCGCGAGATCGCCCGTGGCCGCTACAGAGGTCCGCTGCACGGCATACCCGTCGCGGTAAAGGACCTGTTCGCGACAAAGGGAATCCGCACCACCGCCGGCTCGCGGATCCTCGCGGACTGGATCCCCGATCTGGATGCGACCGTCGTCCGCAAGCTGCGCGACGCGGGAGCGGTGCTCCTTGGCAAGCTCGGCCTACATGAGTTCGCGTACGGGATCAGCTCGGTCAACCCTCACCACGGCGACGTCCGCAATCCCTGGGACACGACGAAGATCCCGGGCGGCTCGTCTGGCGGCTCCGCGGTGGCCGTCGTCGCCGGCGAGGCGTACGCGGCTCTCGGCAGCGACACCGGCGGAAGCATCCGGATTCCGGCCGCGCTCTGCGGATGCGTGGGCCTCAAGCCGACGTACGGGAGAGCGAGCCTCTTCGGGGCCGTTCCGCTTTCGTGGTCGCTCGACCATCCCGGCCCGCTGGCGCGCACGGTGCGCGATGTGGCTCTCACGACGATGGCGATCGCGGGGCACGACCCGCGCGACCCCGCCTCCGCTGACCGCCCGGTCCCAGACCTCCTCGGCGAGATCGATCAGGGAGCGCCGACGTTGCGCGTCGGTGTGCCGACCGATCACGTGTGGGACGAGTGCGATCCGGCGATCGCGGGCGCGGTCCGCGGCGCGATCGAAGCGCTCGCTCGCGCCGGCGCCGACGTGCGCGAGATCCGCTGGACTCACGCGGCGGAATACGCGAAGGCCGCGAGCGCGGTCCTCGGCGTTGAGGCTCGGGCGTACCACGAGGGCGCATTTCCGGGGCGGGCGGCGGAGTACGGCCCGCTCGTCCGGTCACGCCTCGCGTCGCAGGGTGACATCGACGCGGAGACCTACGCGCGGTCGATGAAGCTCCTCGTCGAAGCGCGTGCAGGAGCGGCCGACCGCGACCTGGACTGCGTCGATGTCCTCGCGATGCCGACGGTGCCGACGCGCGCGTGGACGATCGAAGAGGCGAAGGACCCGAGACGCCCGAGCGAGTGGACGCGAATAACGCGGATCTTCGATCTCACCGGCCAGCCCGCGATCTCCGTACCGTGTGGCATGGACCCGGAGGGCCTACCGATCGGTCTGCAGTTCGCCGCACGGATGTGGGACGAGGCGGCCGCCCTACGCGCCGCGCGCGCGTATGAGGTCGTGCGCGGTCCGTTCCCGCTTCCGCCACTGGAGTCCTAGACAGGCCACGGCCAGGAGCGCGAGCGCCGTGTCGATCGGCTCACCTGCGTCGAAGGACCCACGGACGAGAATGACGAGAAGCGCGACGATGCCCGCGATCAGCACGAGACAGCCACAGCCGGTCACCAGCCGACGGTAACGCGTTCGCTAGGATCGCGCGGGGAGGTGTGCCGGTGACGCGTGATGAGGCCTGGGACCTTCTGTGCGAGCACACCAAATCGGAGAGCCTTCGCAAGCACGCCCTCGCGGTCGAGGCCGCGATGCGCCGGTTCGCCCGCCAGAACGGGGAGAACGAGGAGGCCTGGGCGATCACCGGGTTGCTCCACGACTTCGACTACGAGCGCGATCCGCAGGGGCATCCCCAGAACGGAAAACCGATCCTCGAGCAGGCTGGCGTACCAGGACCCATCGTGCATGCGATCCAGAGCCACGGCGATCACACGGGCGTTCCGCGCGTGACGGCGATGGAGAAGACGCTCTACGCGGTCGACGAGCTCTGCGGATTCGTGACCGCGGTCGCGCTCGTGAAGCCCTCGAAGGCGGTGCGCGACGTCGATGCGACGTCAGTGCGGAAGAAGATGAAGGACAAGGCTTTCGCGCGTGCCGTGAGCCGCGAGATGATGCTGAAAGGCGCCGAGGACATGGGCATGCCGTTCGACGACCTCATCGCCGAGGTCGTGCGCGCGATGGACGAGGCCGCCGAGCGCCTGGGCCTCGAAGGCACCACGACGACGTGACCGGCGAGCCGTGCGGCTGCGGCCGCACGCGTCGGCGTGCCGAGGATCGTTCGCGCGCGGCGTATGTGCGTGTTCACGCTCGCCTCGGTGATCCCAAGGAGGCTTGCGATCTCCTTGGTCGAAAGGCCGCCAGCGACGGCGCGTAGGACCTCGCGCTGACGATCGGTCAGCGCGGCAACTGACGGAGCGCGCCGCGCGACGACACTCCGAGCTAGGAGATAACCAGCGAGTAGTCCGACCAGGACGGAAGTCGCGCGCTCCACCAACAAGGTGAGCGGCCGGGACTTGCGGTCGGGGTCAGCTCGCTCGCTTTAGCGTGCGACGCTCGGTGGCGCGGACGACCTCGTGCTCGAAACGCTCGAGGAACAGCTGCCCGCCGCAGCGGGGACAGAGCGGCTGATCGCCCTCGTTCCAGACGGGCGCCTCGCGACCGCGAACGTTGTCGTAGGCGGTGCGAAGCTGCTCGACGGTCGGCCGGCGCGCGCTCGTGGGCACGAGCACCTCGCCCAGGCCGTGGCCGCAGAAATAGCAATAGAGCTCAGCTCGAAGGGCCATTAATCGCGAACCTCCACGCGGAAACGACAAAGACCGATCCTTTGTTCCATATACGTTCGATCGGCCGATCCGGTTTCCGTATCCCTAGATACGCTCCGGCGGGCGTGGAGGTTTTAGTTTTCGGCGGTTTCTTAGAGGGTCCTTAGCTGGCTTCGCCCTGCAGCGCGACGAGCGGACTGGCGGCCTCGCGCAGGTAGGTCAGCTCTCGGATGACACCGCGAGGAATGATGTGGAAGTCGTTGTGCCGGTAGTCGCGGCCCTCGTTGGTGATGTCGTAGTCCCCGACGACGACGACGTAGTCGGGGGTCTCCTTCCACAGAAGACCGCAGGTGAGCTTTCGCAGACGGTACGGTTCGAAGTCCTCGGGGAGCGCGGTCCGCGAGTAGGCGGTGATGTCCTCCCACTCGACGGCCACCAGCGGCGCCGCGACCTGGTCCACAGCCCTTCCCTCTACGACCTTGCGGGTCGTTCGCTTCTCGGTACAAACGGGCCCCGGAACGGGGCCTCCGCGTACAGGCTGGGACGATATAGAGCGGCTCATGCGTGTCAATGGAAAACGGGGGTGGATAGCGATCGGAATCGGATCATGCGCGCCCAAAGTCGGCCGCACCTCGGTTCCTCGCCCGCTCACCGTCCCGTCGACGAAGGTCGTTATGTCGCCTGCCTGCCTCTTGCGATGAGCTCGGCGACTTTCTGTCCGCCCTTCTTGCCGATCTCCTCGAAGTGCTCGTGTCCGTACTTCTCCGAAACGGTGTCGCCACCGATCTTTCCGATGCGCCCGTAGAAGCGCGGACCATACAGCTCCTTCACCTTCTGGCCGCCCTGCTTTCCGATCTGCTCGTAGAAGTCGGAGCCGTGGCGCTGCGCGGTCGTCTTGCCGCCCTTCTTGCCGATCTGCTCGTAGAACTCCGGGCCGTGGCGCTGCGCCGTCGTGGCCCCTCCTCGGCGACCTGCTTCGGCGACCGTCATCGCTCCCTTGTTCCGCGTCATCGAATCACCCTTTCTCGCCCATCGAAGTTGGCCGTGTGCTCGCCGGGCTAGATGCCAAGTGGGGCAGCAAGACGTGTGCCAGCGCTCGCCAGCCCGGTGAGTACCCGGGCGGTTAGGCGGACGGTCGGAGGACACTCACGGACCGATCCGCATGGAAACCGTGCAGAGGTCCGTGCAGGCCATCGCGATTTTCGTCGCGTTCGATAGATCGAGCGTGCGTCCCGCGATGTAAGGCCCTCGATCGATGACCGGGACGGTCATCGTCCGTCCCCGAAACTCGATCACCACCAGAGTGCCGCAGGGCAGCGTGCGGTGGGCGACGCCAATGATCTCGGGCGTGTAGACCTGACCGCAGGCGGTCCGATTCCCGTAGAAGCCTGGCCCGTACCACGAGGCGATGACGATCCCTGTTATCGGCGGATCGGGCAGCTGCGGAAGCGTGAAGACGGCGGGAGCGGGCGTTCCCGCCGGTGTGGGTTCGGGTGTCGGCTCGGGTGTCGCGACCGGCACCTCCTCGACCGGAGCCACCGGGGTTGCCACCACGCCGAGCACGACTTCGGCGCGCGCCACGTCGCGGACGCGCCCGGCCGCCGCCGTCGGCTGGACCGCCGCGGTCGCGAAGGGACGCGCAACCGATATTGAGCGCACCTCACTCGGGAAGGCCAGAGCGAGGAACGGAACGAGCCAAGCGAACAGGAATGCGAAGACCGCTGCCCGCCCCAGCGCCCCCCGAAACATGAGCGCGACGCTTTGCAGGACGGATTCCACAATGTGTCGATTTCGTAAGCACGCGGGGCGGCATCAGACAGTGCGTGCGTGGCGTCGGTCGCTCGGTCGCTCCAACTTTCTCGCCGTGCGAGATGGCGACCACCAGGGACGAGCGCTATGCAGGCGCGGCTATCACCACGAAGCGCGGATCCCCCCGGTTCGGTCCGGTCGAGGTCTGTAGGGTCAGCCGCTCGTCACCCGCCGGCTGGAGCCAGCTTGTCTCCTCCGGCGGAACTCGGGGGTGGACCTCGGTGATCACAAATTTGAGTTCACCGCCGGCGGGCGTCGTGATCGTGACCTCATCGCCGACCTGCGCGTACCAGAGCCTGATGAACATTCCCTGGCGGGCGTGGGCGTAGATGTAGCTGTTCCCGAAGGTTCCCGGGATCGCCGTGCCCGGGAAATGAAAGGCAAAGTCCTCGGGGGTCTTCTGGATGACGACGTCGCGCTGAATGTCTCCCTCCGCGATCGGGAGGTCGATCCCAAGACGCGGGAGCTTGACGCGATAGCCGGCAGGGATCGGTCCGATCGTCGGGACCGGCGAGACCGCGGACGCGGTCGGCAAGTCGGTAGACGCGCCCGGCGTCGGGGTCGGGGCGACAGGCGCGCTTGCCAACGCGATCGGGGCGACGGAGCCGGCGCGCTGCAGACCGCCGCTCGCGAGGAGAGCGACCCCAACCGCGAGGAGGAGGGCGCCGGCGAGCACGGTGAAGGAACGAGCCATGCGGCTATTCTCGGATGCAGGACGAATGCCGAGCGAACGAGCGAGCTTCGCTGATCGGCGGACCCGCGCGGCGGCGAAGCTGCGCGAGCGGGACCTGGCCGCGCTTCTCGTGTCGCCGGGTGCCGATCTCCTCTACCTCTCGGGTTACCAGCTCTTCACCAGCGAGCGGCTTACCTGTCTCGTTGTGGACCGTGACGAGAAAGCGACGATCGTCTGCCCCGAGCTCGAGGCTCCGCGAGCCGCAGCCGCCGCTCCTGACGTCGCGCGTGCGACCTGGGGAGAGACCGACGATCCGTACGTGCTCGTCGCGTCGCTCGTTCGCGCACCGGGCAGCATCGCCGTCGGCGATCAGATGTGGGCAGCCTTCGTTCTCGCTTTGGAAGAGGCACTGCCGCGACGGCGTTTCCACGTCGCCTCGGAGATCACGCGGGGCTTAAGGATGCGGAAGGATCCCGCCGAGGTGGACGCGCTCCGCCTGGTTGCCGAAGCCGCCGATCGGGCATACGCGCGAATACTCGAGCGCCCGTTCGCCGGTCGGACGGAGCGCGAGATCGGCGCGAACCTGGCCGAGCTCCTTCGCGCGGAAGGCCACGAAGAGGTCGGGTTCACAATCGTCGCGTCGGGCAAGAACGGAGCGTCGCCCCACCACGAGACCGGCGATCGCCGCATCGCCGATGGCGATACGGTCGTTCTCGACTTCGGCGGCGCCATGCGCGGTTATCGCTCCGACATCACGCGCACGGTGCACGTTGGCCACAACGCCGGCGCCGAAGAGCAAAAGGTCCACGACATCGTGCGGCGCGCTCAGGAAGCGGGCTATGCGGCCGCGCGGAAAGGAGCATCCGCCGAGTCTGTCGACGCTGCGTCCCGCCGCGTGATCGACGATGCTGGCTACGGCGGGTTCTTCATCCATCGCACCGGTCACGGAATTGGCCTAGACGGCCACGAGCATCCTTATCTCGTGCGCGGAAATCGCGAGACCCTGGAGCCGGGGATGGCCTTCTCCATCGAGCCGGGTATCTATCTGCCTGGCCGATTCGGCGTGCGTATCGAGGACATCGCGGTCATCGACGCCGACGGCACGGCACGGCCGCTCAACCGCGCGGACCAGTCCTTCGCGACCGTGGCCTGAGTCGTGCGTTTCGCCGTCGCCGTGCTCGGCGCCGGGATCGTGCAGTTTTTCCCGTACCTCCGCCTCGATCAGTGGATCGGCCCGGGCGCGGTGCTCGCTATCGCGTACATCGAGTTCGCCGCTTTCGGCGCCGGGTTCTTCGCTGGCAGCCGCGCTTGGCTTGCCGGCGCGCTCTCTGTGCTCCTGGGCGCCTTCCTCTATGTGATCGTCGCGGCGCTGGTCGAGCCCGGGAGTGACCTCGGCGGATTTGTCTTGTTCTTGATGCGGATTCCGATCGCGGTGTTTCCCTTCATCCTTCTCGGCGCGCTCGCTGGCGGCCTCGGCGGTGCAGTCCGGACGCGCGCGCTCGGGGCGAGACGGTGAGCTGGCTGCGCGTGTTCGCGTCAGTCGTCGCGAGCGCGATCGGACTGGCCTTCTGGTGGGCCCTGACCGAGCCACTCCCCGTCCCGCCGGTGATCCTGCTTGGCGTGGCGGGGGCGATCCTGTTCTGTGCCGGAGTCATTGCCGGGAACGGCGGCGCCATCGCTGCGCCGGTCGCGTTCCTGTTCTCGCTCTTCGTCGGAAGCATCATCGCGACGCAGCTTCATCAGGCATTCCGCCCTCAGAGCGCGCCGGTCGAGGAGTTCAACGGACTGATCTCGCTCCACTTTCCCGAGGTGCTGACGCCCCTCGCCGTCGCGATCGTGATCGGCGCCGTGGCGGGGTGGCTGGGCGAGAGGTTGCTGCCGTCACGGACGAGGGTCGACCCGCCGCGGCGCTAGCGGACGAGCGGCTGCGCGGCGGCGAGAGCCCATTCGTATATCGAATTCGGGAGTATCCCGAACAGGACTACGGCGAACGACGCGATGCCAAGACTGACCGAGAGCGTGCGCTCGGAGACAAGGCCCGGCAGCTTCTCCTCGACGTCGTACATGTACATATGGACGACGACCCGCAGGTAGTAGAAGGCGGCAAGCACGGCGTTCAGCGCAATGACGACCGCGAGCCAAGCGAGGCCCGCGTCGAGAACGGGCTGGATCACCACGAACTTGGCGACGAAGCCGATGGTCGGCGGGATCCCGGTGAGCGAGATGAGAAAGATCGCGAACGCGAGCGCACCGAACGGCTGCCTGCGTCCGAACCCATTCAGCTCCGCGAGCGACGCACCGCGCGTGCCCTCGAGGTCGAAGTACAGGAGGCATGCGAAGGCGCCGAGATTCATGACCCCGTACGCGAACAGGTAGAAGAGCACCGCCGCGGTGGCACTGGGCCCTGCGCTTGCCGCGGCGACCGCCGCGAGGATGTAGCCGGTGTGGGCGATGCTCGAGTAGGCGAGCATCCGCTTCGTATTCGTCTGCGCCAGCGCGACGATGTTCCCACCGGTCATCGTGGCCGTCGCGAGGATCGCGAGGACGGCGCTCCAGTCGACGCTGAGCGGACCAAGCGCTCCGATGAGGACGCGAAGGATCGCTGCGAACGCGGCGGCTTTCGGGGCGACCGACATGAACGCCGTCGCGGGAGTTGCCGCGCCGTCGTAGGCATCAGGCGTCCACTGATGGAAGGGGACTATCGCCGCCTTGAAGCCGAGACCGACCGTGATGAGGGCGAGCGCGACGATGGTCGGACCGTTCGCGATGCCCTGCGCGGCGAGGAAGTTCGCGATCGTGACGAAGTCGGTGGCCTTCGTGACTCCATACAGCCATGCGAGTCCGTACAGGAGCAGCGCCGAGCTGAACGCGCCGAGGAGGAAGTACTTGAGGGCAGCCTCGTTTGCGAAGCGATCGGTGCGCTGGATCCCCGCGAGGACGTATATCGGGATGGTCATGGTCTCGAGCCCGATGAAGAGCGTGATGAGGTCGGCCGAGAGCGCGATGGTCATCGCGCCGACGGTCGAGAAGCAGATGACCGCGTAGTACTCGCCCGCGGGGACGCCGCGACGCGTCAGGTACGCGGGCGACACGGCTGCCGCGAAGATCGCGAGAATGATGAAGACGGCGCGGAAGAATGATGTGAACGCGTCGATCGTCACGAACCCGCGGAAGTACTGGGCTGCCGGGACCACGTTGAAGACCGACGCGAGCGCCACGACGAGCCCGGCGATCGTGATGATTGGCAGCGCGAGCGCCGCTCGACGGCGGTCGAGGAGCGCGTCGGCGACCAGCACGATCAGGGCGACCGCGGTCACGATGATCTCGGGATAGACAGCGACGAGATCGGCTTCAGTCACTTAAAGGCCACCACCATGAACGACGGGTCCGTGGCGAGGCGGATGACCCGCTCGAGGGAAGGCTCGATGTATGCGATGAAGGGCTGCGGCAGGACCCCGAACAGCACCGTGAGGAGCAGGAGTGGCAACGCGCAGGCCACCTCCAGGCGTGACAGATCGGGCAACGCCCGATACGCCTCGCGCACCGGTCCGTACATGACGCGCTGGAACATCCAGAGCAGGTAGACGGCGGCGAGGATCACGCCGATCGCGGCGAGCGGGCCCCAGAAAAGGCCGCCGAGCGGCGCCGCGCCCGAGAAGGCAAACGTCCCAAGAAGGACCAGGAACTCGCCGACGAAACCGCTGAGGCCCGGTAACCCGAGCGACGCCAGCACGAACACGCCGAAGAACGTCGTGAAGACCGGCCACATGTTCGCGAGACCGCCGAGGTCCGCGATCATGCGCCGATGTGTCTTCTCGTATTGGATGCCGACAAGAAGGAAGAGCGCGCCCGTGACGAAGCCGTGGTTGACCATTTGCAGCACCGCGCCGACTCCGCCTTGGACGTTGAGCACGAAGATGCCCAGGGTCACGAAGCCCATGTGCGCCACCGACGAGTAGGCAACGAGTTTTTTCAGGTCCTTCTGCACCGCGGAGACGATCGCTCCGTAGAGGATGGCGACGACCGAGAGGAAAATCAGGACCGGTAGCCAGGCCTGAACCCCGACCGGGAAGAGCGGCAGCCCGAAGCGGAGGAAGCCGTAGCCGCCCGCCTTCAGGAGAACCCCGGCGAGAACGATCGAGCCGGCCGTCGGCGCCTCGACGTGCGCGTCCGGGAGCCAGGTGTGGAACGGGATCATCGGCATCTTGATCGCGAAGGCGAGAGCGAAGGCCAGGAATACCCAGAACTGGAAGTCCGCCGGAAAACGCGTTCGCAGCTCGATGAGCTCCGGAAGCGACAGGGTCCGAGAGCCGCTTGGATCGGCCGACTGGATGTAGACGGCGACGATGCCGACGAGCATGAGGAGCGAGCCGGCGAGCGTGAAGAGCACGAACTTGAGCGTGGAGTAGATCCGCCGCGGGCCGCCCCAAATGCCGATGATGAGGTACATCGGCACGAGCATCAGCTCGAAGAAGATGTAGAAGAGGAAAAGGTCGAGCGCGATGAAGACGCCGACCATTCCGACCTCGAGGAGGAGGAACGCGGTCATGTACTCGACGATCCGGGTCTTGATCGCGCCGCCGCTCGAATACAGGACCGCGACGAATGTGAGCAGCGTCGTCATCGGCACCAGAAGAACGGAGATGCCGTCGACTCCGACGAGGTAGCTGATGCCGAGGCTCGGGAGCCACTCGACGTTCTCGACCAGCTGGAAGCCGGGTTCCCCCACAACGAATTGCGTGAGCATCCAGAGCGACGCCAGGAGCTCGACGAAGGTCGTTGTGATCGCCACCTGCTTTGCGGCGCGCTCGTCGCGGCGAAAGAGGAAGAGCGGGACCAGACCCGCGAGCGGGATCACCACGAGCAGCGAGAGCACGTTGGTCATCGGCCGAGGATCCCGGTGGCGTAGCCGCCGTACGCCACGAGCATCAGGAGAAGCCCCGCCACGATCGTGAGCGCGTAATTGCCGACGATGCCGGTCTGCACGCGGCGCAGGCCCTGGCCACCCATCGCGAGCGCCCATCCGAGACGGTTCGCGAGGCCGTCGATGATGTGGATATCGAAGGCCCACGACGCGCCCGCGAATGCGCGGGCCGCCTCGACGAAGCGGTGATCGTAGAGCTCGTCGACGTAGTACTTGTTCACGAGGACCCGATAGACCGGGCCAGCGGCACGGGTGAGGGCCGCGGGATCCGGACGGTGGCGCACATACATCGAGATCCCCACCGCGATGCCGACGACGCCGGCGACCACGGACGCGGCCGAGAGGACGAGGATCGTAATGAGCTCTGGCGCGTGGTCGCCGCCCTCATGCTCGAGGACGGGACCGAGGAAGTGGTGGATGAACCCCTGCTCCGGCGGGGACCCGACCGCGATGCCGAGGACCGCGCTTCCGGCCGCGAGCGCGACGAGCGGCACGACCATCACCTGCGGCGACTCGTGGGCGTGGTCGTACAGATGAGGGTCTCGCGGCTCGCCGTAGAAGGTCATCCAGAGCGCCCGCGTCACGTAGAAGGCGGTGAGCACGGCTGTGATGATCCCGACGGTCCACAGAAGAAGGTGACCGCCCAGGAAGGCCGCCGCGAGGATCTCGTCCTTCGACCAGAAGCCCGCGAGCGGCGGCAGCGCGGCGAGGGCGCCGCCCGCGATCAGCATCGTCCAGAACGTCACCGGCATCTTGCGGCGCAGGCCGCCCATCTTTCGCATGTCCTGCTCGCCGCCGAGGCCGTGTATCACCGAGCCTGATCCGAGGAAGAGGAGCGCCTTGAAGAAGGCGTGCGTGGCAAGGTGGAAGATGGCGGCAACGGGGGCGCCGACCCCGAGCGCGAGGAACATGTAGCCGAGCTGGCTGACCGTCGAGTACGCCATCACGCGCTTGATGTCGAACTGCACGAGCGCGATGGTGGCCGCGAAGATCGCTGTGATCGCGCCCACCACGCCCACGACCTGCAAGGACGGCCCCGCGGCCTCGAAGAGCGGCATGGACCTGGCGACCAGATACACACCCGAGGTGACCATTGTCGCCGCGTGGATGAGTGCCGAGACGGGCGTCGGGCCCTCCATCGCGTCGGGAAGCCACGAGTAGAGCGGGAGCTGCGCCGATTTTCCGGTGGCACCGAAGAAAAGCGCGATGCAGATGAGGGTGAGGACGCCCTGCGCCGGCGCGCTCTCCTCCAGACGATGGAACACGTCGACAAAGTTCATCGACCCGAACACGAGGAAGATCGTGATGATCCCGATCGTGTAGCCCCAGTCGCCGATGCGGTTCATCACGAAGGCCTTCTTCGCTGCGAAGTACGGCGCGGGCCGCTCGAACCAGAACCCGATGAGGAGGTAGCTGCAGAGCCCGACCCCTTCCCAGCCCACGAACATGAGGAGGTAGTTGTCGGCCATGACGAGGATCAACATCGCGAAGACGAACAGCGAGAGCCAGGCGAAGAACCGATAGAAGCCGGCGTCGTGCGCCATGTAGCCGTTCGAATAGACGAAGATCAGGAACGAGACGACGGTGACCACGAGAAGCATCACCGACGAGAGCGGGTCAACAAGCGCTGCGACGTTGACGGAGAAGTCCCCGACCGCGATCCATCGGTAGAGGGCGACGACGGTCTGCGTCTTTCCGCCGAGTACCTCGAGGAAGACGCCGATCGAGAGGAGTGCCGAGAGACCGACGGCGGCCGACGCGATGACTCCGGCCCAACGTCCGAGCCAGCGTCGGCCGAAGAGCCCGTTGACGAGGAACGCGGCGAGCGGGAACGCAGGGATGAGCCAGACGAGAGAGATCACCTCGTCATCCCTTCATCTGATGGATCTCGTCGACGTTGACCTCTGGCCGGTTGCGATACGCCGAGAGGATGATCGCGAGGCCGACCGCGACCTCGGCCGCGGCGATGACGAACACGAAGACCACGAAGACGCTGCCCCGCTCGTCGATCGATCCGTACTTCCGCGAGAAGGCGACGAGCGCGAGGTTCGCCGCATTGAGCATGAGCTCGACGCACATCAGGATGACGACTGCATTACGCCTAGTGAGTACGCCGGCACAGCCGATGAAGAACAGCACCGCGGACACCGCGACGTACGCCCCGAGCGGGACGGTCATCGGCGGCGCCTCATCGCGGCCTCTTCCGGGTCGTCGCGCCTCGTCAGCACGATCGCGCCGACCATAGCCGCGAGCAGCAACACCGACGCGATCTCGAACGGGAACGCGAAGTCGGTGAAGAGGCTCGTGGCGAGCGCCGGCAGGTCGCTGCCCCCCGGCCTGGGCGGCGCGCTCGTGAACGTGAACGCGAAGAGGGCCACGGGGATCGCGACCGCGGCGACGAGCACCGCCGCGAGCGGCGTCTGCCGCTGGAAGAAGAGCGCGCGCGGGCGATCGCTGAACTTCGTGAACATGACGCCGTAGAGGATCAGCACCGTGATCGCACCGACGTAGATGAGCACCTGGAAAGCCGCGATCGTCTCCGCGCCGAGCAATACGAACATCCCGGCCATGCAGAGGAACGTGAAGGCCATGAGCAGGGCGGCCGCCGTGATCCGATTGAGCAGCACGACCGCCGCGCCGCCAGCGATCACGCCGATCGACAGAAGGGCGAAGAGGACCGGCTCGACGAAGTCGAACGTCACCTCGTCGTCAGCTGACCGCGCGGACCGCCGGTGCCGCCGACGCGCGGGCTCGCGCACGAAGGGTCGCAAGACGTCGGCGTTGGACGAACGGGATGCCCGCGATGAAGACGATCACGAGAATCCAGTTCGCGACCGCGATCGGAACCATCGAGTTCGGGAACGCGAGCGCCAGGGTCGCGACGGTGACGATGTTCACGAGCGCCATCGGGATGAGGCCCTTCCAGCAGAAGCTCATCAGCTGGTCGATGCGCAGCCGCGGCAGGGTCGCGCGGATCCACATCATCAAGACGATGAACGCATAGACCTTCAGGGTGAACCAGAGGACGCCGAGCAGCGGGATCGCGTCGACGCCCGGACCCTGCCAGCCGCCGAACCAGAGCGTGGTGATGATCGCGCAGACGACGGTCACGTTCCCGTACTCGGACAGCGCGAGCATGGTGCCCCAGCGCATACCCGAGTACTCGGTGAGCCAGCCGGCCACGAGCTCGGATTCCGCCTCGGGGAGGTCGAACGGCGTGCGGTTTGTCTCGGCGAGCGCCGAGATGAAGTAGAGGAGGAACGAGAACGGCAGGATCAGCACGTTGACGAACGGGCCGGCCTGCGAACGCGTGATGTCGACCATCGACAGCGACCCCACGACGAGCGCAACGGACACGAGTGCGAGGATCTGTGGGATCTCGTATGAGATGAGCTGACCTGCCGAGCGGAGCCCGCCGACCAGCGCGTACTTGTTGTTCGACGCCCACCCCGCGATGACGATGCCGAGTACGGTCATGGATCCGAGCGTGGTGAGGTAGAGGAGCCCGATGCTGAGATCGGTGCCAACGATGTCCTGCGCGAACGGCAGCACGACCCACGACGCGAGCATCGGGCAGAACACGAGCGCCGGGGCCGCGACGAAGAACCAGCCGTCGGTCGCCGCCGCGCGCACGTCCTCCTTCGAGATGAGCTTCAGCGCGTCCGCGAAGGTCTGAAGGAGGCCAAGAGGTCCGACGTGATACGGGCCGAGGCGATCCTGAATGATCGCCTGGATCTTGCGCTCGAGATAGATCTGAAGGAGCGCACCGTTCAGGACGAGGAAGAGCGCGAGCCCCACCGCGATGACCAGGCGGAGGGGCGCCCAGATGACCGGATCGATGCCGAAAGGACCGACTGGCATCGCTACCGTCGCTCAATCTCGGGCTTCGCCCGAGAGGCGCTCACGTTCCTATCCACCTCGATCTCGGGCTTCGCCCGAGACACGCTCAGGGCTGATCGTGCTCGGTCCTCGCCGCAAAGCGACTCGTCGCTCATGTTCTTATCCACCGCGCGCGTCGCTGCGCGGTGGCAGGAATGTCTTTCGAAGAGGATGTCCGGGGAAGCTCTCTTCGAGGAAGATCCGGCGCAGGTCGGGATGTCCGTCGAACTCGATGCCGAACATGTCGTACGTCTCGCGCTCGCACCAGTTCGCGCCCTCCCATACGGCGACGAGCGTGGGAATGTGCGGGTCGAGCTCGGTGCATGAGGTGCGCAGCATCACCGAGACCTTCGTGCCGGTACCGCGAACGAACGTCACCGAACGGAGCTCCGCACCCGTGTCCACGCCGGCGTTGACGGAATAGAGATCGCAGCGAGTGCGTGGGTCATCGCGAACGAACGTCGCGACCTCGACCAGTCGGTCGCGATCGACATCGAGCACGAGCATGTCGTGAAGCGTCGAGACGCGAGCCTTCTCACCGAGCCGCGAAGCTGCGTACGAGCGAAGGTCGGCGAGATCGACGCTCGGGCGCGGCGCGCTTAGTACCAATTGAGAGCGTCCTTCTTCCACGCGTAGTAGAGGCCAACGACGAGGATGCCGATGAAGACAATCACCTCGACCAGACCGACGACCCCGAGCGAGCGGAAGAGCACCGCCCAGGGGAAAAGGAAGATCACTTCGACGTCGAACACGACGAAGAGCAACGCGAATATGTAGAAGTGCGTCGGATATCGGCCCCACGCCTGGCCGATCGGCTCCTCTCCCGACTCGTAGGTGCGGAGCTTTTCTTTCGTCGCCTTGCGCGGAGCGACGAGGCGAGCGAGCGTCAGCAGGATAGTTACGAAGATCGCCCCGACCACGAAGAACGCAAAGACGTAAACGTACGAAAGGCTGTAGTCGGGCACCGAAAGAAGCCTACGTAGGGGTACTCATGCGAGCAAACCGGCACCGACACCGGATCTCCACCAGGGCCTCGCTTGGTGGTACCCCGTTGCACGGTTGACACATCTGTTGGGCCGGGGTTACGGTGCATCCCTCCCAACGCGGTCAGTACGCAATTCGTACATGCCCGGTGGCGGGAGATCGACCAAGTGAGGTCGATGTGGTGAGAACGGGGAACGAACTGACATAGATCGGCAGAATGTGGCCGCATTTAGACAGTTGGGAGGAACGCCAGGGTTGGGACAGCAGAGCCGGCGATCTCAGGCCACGCCTAACCCGAGACGGATCCTTCAGCGTCACGCTCGACTTCTTTCTCTCGGAGTCGGCGCGTTTGGTGCGCGGGCACGACACCTCTCGTACGTCGCGCTCGAGGGAAGCAGCAGCTATCTCGCCGGTCTCGTCGGAATCCGTGGCCTCCGTCTCGTCCTCAACACTTCCGTCGCGGTGCTCGTTCTGTCGCTCCCGTTCGCCGCGACAGCCGCGTCGCGTGCGAACACCTCCGCTCCTCTGACGGCCGCGGCGGCGAGCACGATCACCACGGACGCTTCGCGCGCGCAGCCGAACGCGCGCGGCGGTGCCATCGGCGGAAGCCGAAATCCGTTGACGGTCGCCGCCGAAGGCGCGCGGCCCGCCCAGGAAGTCACGATCAACGAGGGCGACACGCTCGCGACGATGGCGAACTACTACGACGTGTCCGTCGAGGCGATCGCCTTCGCCAATGGCCTGAGCGACGCGCACTCGCTGCAGCTCGGTCAGAAGCTCGTGATACCGCCGGCTGAAGGCGCTCTCTACACCGTGAAGAACGGGGAGACGGTCGACGCGATCGCAAGCCACTTCAAGGTCGACCCCTCGGTCATCCTCACCTACAACCGCTGCCACTTCGAGCCCGAGCAGTGCGCGGTGGGCCAAACGATCTTCGTGCGCGGGGCCGAGCTCCCAGCGCTCATCGAGCCTGAGCGTCCCGCTCGCGACGTATTCGCCGCTGCGCCCCAGGTCGCCCAGCAGGAGCGAAACGGTCGTCTTTCATGGCCGGCCGGGGGCGTGATCACGCAGTACTTCTGGTGGGGTCACACGGGCGTCGACCTCGCGGCGCCGTACGGCACCGGCCTCGGCGCGGGCGACGACGGCGTCGTGACGGCAACGGGCTGGGTCCCGGTCGGCGGCCTGCGGGTGTGCGTGCAGCACTCCGGCGACCTGAGTGTCTGCTACTACCACACCAATGCCGTCTACGTCAGCGTCGGTCAGCAGGTAGCCCGCGGTCAGATCATCGCCGCGATCGGGCTCTCCGGCATTACTACGGGGCCGCACGTCCACTGGGAGTGCAAGGTCGGTAGCCAGTTCGTGAGCTGTCTCAGCCAGTAGCCGGCTAACCGCGGTAGGCCCCAGAAAGGGCGCCCTACGCGAAGCGACGCTCCTCGCTCGACCTATCCTCCGAGTCGTGCTCAGCGCAGTCCACAGCGATCGTTCCGGTCGTCTCGTAGTCGCGGCCGACTACGCGGCCGCCGTTTCCGACGGCACGTCGATCGGTCCACTTACACGAGCTCTCCGTCTTCCCGCCGGGACCGATGTGGTCCATCTCCCGGGCCGCGCGGCGATCGGCCTCGACCGCGACGGGCGCGCGAGAGAGCTCGGTCCGGGTCGTTGGGGCGTGGCGGCGATCGTTCCCATCGGGTACCTCCGGTTGGGCCTCCCCGCGTACGCGGACGACCTCGCTGCGCCACCGCTACGGCCGCGCGCGTACGCCGCCGTCGGCGCCGATGGCAACGGGGAGCTCGTCGTGTCGGGCGTCGCCCTCGAGACTGATGCGGGTGCCGCCGACGGTCGGTCTGCGCCGGACCTCGTGGCGCGGGTCACGGCGACACAGCGCGACCATCCATCGAGCCGTCTGCTGCGCCAGCTCGCGCGCTGCGCGAAGGACTACCGGTGCCGCGCTGCCGCGAACGCATTCGTCGGACGTCACGACTGCGCGCTCCCGGTCGGAGCCCCTCGGAACGAGCGACCGCCCGAGGTGCTGGTCCTTCACGATGACGCCGACGCATCGCCGACCGAACCCGCCGCCTTCAAGCCGACGTCCGAGGAAATCGCGGACGCGGCGTCACGGCACCTCGAGGGTGGTGGCACGGTCGTCGCGTTCGGGCGTGCGTGCGAGGGCGAGCCACTTCTCGTCGTGCGCGTGATCGAAGCAGCGATCCTCAGAGTCCGCGAGCACACGCGGCTTGGGACGATCCATCTCGAGACGAACGGCTCCGTCCCGGTCGCGCTGCGGAGGCTGTGCGACGCGGGCCTCGATTCGGTGGCGATCCGCGTGGCATCGGCGCGCGCCGAGACCTATGAGGCCATCCATCGGCCCGACGGCTTTCGTTTCGCCGATGTCAGGACTTCGATCGCGAACGCGATCGCGGCGAAGGTCTCGGTCGCGCTCCGGGTGCTCGCCCTTCCCGGCCTCACGGATCGAAGGCGCGAGCTCGACGCCTTGGTCGGCCTCGCCGGAGAGCTGCCCGCGGGGAGCTCGCTCGTCCTGAGCGATCTTTCCGCCGATCCGCAGCGCGCGCTCCAGATCGTCTCCACCACGGAGGCCGCGCTCGGGATGGACCGGATGCTCGACCGTCTCCGGACGGACGCCGCACATCTTCGGATTGTCGCGTTACCGCGGCCCCTCGTTCGTCTTTAGAACGTGTTCCTCGACCGCGCGCGCCTGGTGGTCCGTGGAGGCGATGGCGGCCGAGGCGTCATCTCGTTCCGGCGCGAGGCGCATGTTCCACGCGGTGGTCCCGACGGAGGTGACGGCGGCAAAGGTGGCGATGTCGTCCTGCGGGTTGACCCACAGCTCGGGACGCTCACCGACTTTCGTTTCGCCAAGGAGATCGACGCGCAGGCGGGCCGGCCGGGAAGCGGTCGCAACAGCAGCGGTCGATCCGGTGCCGATCGGGTGTTGAGCGTTCCGCCGGGAACGCTCGTGATCGATCGCGCGACCGGCCAGACGGTGGCCGACCTCACCGCACCCGGCGAGGAGCTCGTCGTGGCGCGCGGCGGGACCGGTGGGAAGGGCAACGCCCGTTTCGCGACCAGCACGCGGCGCGCGCCACGCATCGCCGAGGACGGCGGCAAGGGCGAGCGCAGGGAGATCGACCTCGAGCTCAAGCTCCTCGCCGATGTCGGCCTTGCGGGCCTGCCGAACGCCGGGAAGTCGACTCTCCTCGCCGCTCTGACGAGCGCGCGCCCAAAAATCGCGGACTACCCCTTCACAACGCTCGTCCCAAATCTGGGTGTCGCGCGCCTCGACGATCGCGAGCTCGTGGTTGCCGACATTCCCGGCCTGATCGAAGGTGCGAGCCAGGGCGCGGGCCTGGGCGAAGAATTCCTCCGGCACGTCGAGCGGACGCGTCTGCTCGTGCACGTCGTCGACGTCTCGCGGCCCGATCCGCTTTACGACATCGCCACGATCGACACCGAGCTAAAGAGTTACGGCCGCGGCCTGAAAGAGCGTCCGCAGCTCGTCGCGTTGAACAAGATCGACCTCCCCGACGCGCGCGACGCGGCGCCTCGGATCGCACGCGCTCTCGCCGATCGCGGGATCGCGAGCGTCGCGATTTCGGCCGCGGCGCGCCAGAGCACGGGCGACCTCCTTCGTCAGATCTTCGATCGGTGCCCGCCGCGGGAGGAAGCGAGCGCGCCGCCGCCGCGCGAGCGTCGCATCGCGTTCGCCGGAGGCGGGCGCGACTGGCACGTGAAACGCGAAGGCGCTGCGTTCCGTGTTGAAGGTGATCGGGTTGAGCGGCTCGCGTCCGGCATCGACTGGGAATCTCCCGACGCCGCGGCCTATTTCCAGCGCCAGCTCGTCCGGACAGGGATCGAACGGGAGCTGCGTGCGCTCGGTGCGAAGGAGGGCGACACGGTCCGCATCGGCAGCCTCGAGATGGAGTGGAGCGAACGGGCGGGAGACGAATGACGCGCGTGGGTGTATTCGGAGGCACGTTCGACCCGGTCCATGTCGGGCACCTCGCGATCGCGAACGCCGCGCTCGACGAGCTCGGACTCGATCGCGTGTACTTCGTGCCGGCACGCCGCTCGCCGCTGAAACAGGATGAGCCGGTCGCGAGCGCGAAAGACCGGCTCGCGATGCTGACCGCGGCGATCGCGGGCGAGCCGCGCTTCCGGGTGTCGTCCGTCGAGCTGGATCGGGAGGGACCGTCGTTCACGGTAGACACCCTCGCGGCGCTGCGCGGCGAGGGCGAGCTCTTCCTGATCCTCGGGAGCGACGCGTACGCCGACTTCGAGCGGTGGCGCGATCCCGCCCGGATCCGGGATCTCGCGACCGTCGTCCTGGCGGCTCGGCCTGGCGCACCGAATGCACCCTCGGGGGTCCGGATGCTCGACTCCCCGCTCATGGACATCAGCTCGCGTGAGCTCCGCGCGAGGGCCGCGCGCGGGAGGTCGCTGCGCTACCTTGTCGTGGAGGAAACACTGCGATACATCGAGGAGCATCGCCTGT
Organism: Candidatus Limnocylindria bacterium; assembly: GCA_050692175.1. Lineage (GTDB taxonomy): Bacteria > Chloroflexota > Limnocylindria > P2-11E > P2-11E > 3-1-20CM-2-70-9. The sequence continues at coordinate 47,312 of JBOGTG010000034.1, forward strand.
ACCGATGACCGACCTCTCGCCCAGAGCCATGGCGGACGTCGTGGTCGATGCCGCGGGCGATAAGAAGGCCGAGGACATCCTCGTGCTCAATGTTTCGGAGCTCACGACGATCGCGGACCTCTTCGTCATCTGCACCGGCCGAGGCGAGCGCCAGGTGCAGGCCATCGCCGACGCGGTGCGCGAGAAGGCGATCGAGGCGGGCCGCCGGCCGATCGGGGTCGAGGGGTACAACTCCGGTCGCTGGGTGTTGATCGACCTCGGTGACGTCGTGGTGCACGCATTCGTCCCGGAGGAGCGCCAGCTGTATCGCCTGGAGCGCCTCTGGGGCGACGCTCCGGTCGTGCTTCGGATCGCGTAGCTCGCTCGCGTTGGCTGCGCTGTGTCGGGTACGCTAGACGTCACGAGTAGGACGCGTCGTCGCGGCTTCGCCGCGGGGCTGTAGCTCAGCTGGGAGAGCGCATGAATCGCACTCATGAGGTCAGGGGTTCGATCCCCCTCAGCTCCACAAGGTCTAGGAGTGCCGCGGCGGGAGCTCGCTCACGCCAGCGGCCGACGACGGCCTTGGAAGGCCCGAAGGGCCTTACCGAGTAGGACGGCGAGAGGATGGACCGTTTCACTCAGAACGACCCCGAGCGTCAGGCGAACATCGCCTTTGCGCTCATCTTCCTGGGCATCATCGCCGTGGGCGCTCTCACAATCTGGCTCTTCTACGGAGCGTCCTAGCCAGAGCGGACAGGCAAGCCCACGCCCGTCTCGCATCGCGTCCATAAACCTGACCAGGCGCTCTCTCCGTCCTCTCGGCACCGGCGGGTCTGGACGATGTGCGAACGATTCCGTACGAAAGGGCTGACAAGCCCGCGTCGCGACCGTTATCACTTGTGCCACGACGCCGTTGCAGGATCGTCATCTCCAAGGAGTGCTGATGCTTCGCCGTGCGCTGACCATCGCGCTCTCGGTCGCCGCCATCCTCGTCGCGTCCGCCGGGCCCGCCGCTGCGGCCACCCCGGTCGAGCGGGCACGCGCGAGCGCGAACGCCCAGAGCGATCTCCTAGGGTTGATCAACGCCTATCGAGCGAGCCAAGGACGCCAACCGGTCTCGCCCAACGTCGCGCTGACGGCGGCCGCGGTATGGATGGCCGGCGACATGGCCGCGAAGAACTACGTCGGGCACGTCTCCTCGGATGGCCGCTCGCCAACGCAGCGGATGTCCGCGTTCGGTTATCCAGTCGATTCGATGTACACGGGCGAGGACCTGGGAGCAGGGTATGGGACCGCCGGGGCCGTGGTCGCCGGATGGAAGGCGAGCGCCGCGCACAACGCGGTGCTCTTGAATCCGAACTACAACGCTGTCGGGATCGGTCTCGTCTACAACCCGGGCTCTACCTATAAGTGGTACTGGGCCGCGGACTTTGGTGGGCCGGGTGGGACCGTGAAGGTCGTCATTCCCCCGCCACCGCCGACCGCGGCCGAGCGCGCCGCTTCGGCACCGCGAAGCTCGGCCGTGCAGGCGGCTGCGGAGACGATCGATCCCGAAGCCCAGGCGCAGGCGGCGCGGATCGCAGCCGTCGAAGGGATGGCCCGGCGCATCGCCAATCTCTTCGCGATGCTCCACCGCATGGGGATGATCTAGCCGCCTAACATCCCTCTAACAAGGGGGAGTCAAGGATGGCGACGCCCACGCTCCAGAACTACATCGACGGCCGCTGGCTCGACGCGTCCGGAGGCGGCACGTTCGAGAACACGAATCCAGCGACGGGGGAGCTCATCGCGAACGTTGCGAAGTCGACGGTCGCGGACGTGGACCGCGCGGTGGATGCGGCCCGGCGCGCCCTGGACGGTTGGCGCCTCTACCCGGCCCCCAAGCGCGGCGAGATCCTCTATCGAGCCGGCGAGATCATGCTCGCGCGAAAGGACGACCTCGCGCGCGAGATGACGCGGGAGATGGGTAAAGTCCTCGCCGAAGCCCGCGGCGATGTCCAAGAGGGCATCGACATGACCTATTACATCGCCGGTGAGGGGCGCCGCCAGTTCGGCGACGTGGTTCCGGCGGAGCTCCCCAACAAATGGGCGATGAGCATGCGGCACCCGGTTGGCGTGGTCGCCGCGATCACCCCGTGGAACTTCCCGTTCGCGATCCCGACCTGGAAGATCATGCCGGCGCTGATCCTCGGAAACACCGTCGTCTTCAAGCCGGCGTCTTACACGCCGCACCTTGCCGTGCGTCTCGTCGAAATACTCGAGGAAGCAGGACTGCCGAAGGGGGTGATCAACCTCGTCCTCGGCTCGGGCGGTGAGCTCGGCGACCATCTCGTTTCGCATCCTGGGGTCGACCTGATCTCGTTCACGGGGTCGTCGGACACGGGTGCGCACATCAGCGAGATCGCCGGGCGCCTCCTCAAGCGCGTCTCCTGCGAGCTCGGCGGAAAGAACGCGATCGTCGTGCTCGACGACGCCGATGTGGATCTGTCGCTCGACGGGATCGTCTGGTCGGCGTTCGGCACGTCCGGGCAGCGCTGCACCGCCGCGTCCAGAGTCATCGCCCACAAGACCGTCGCGAAGGATCTCGTCGACAAGCTCGTCGTCAGGGCAAAGAAGCTGCGCCTCGGAAATGGGCTCGAGGCATCCACGGACGTCGGCCCGGTCGTGTCGCAATCTCAGCTCGAACGAGTGCACTCGTTCATCCCGGTCGCGGAGAAGGAAGGGGCCACCGTCGCGGCCGGGGGACACGTGTCGACGGACGGCGCGCTCGCCAAGGGTTTCTTCCACGAGCCGACCGTGCTCGTCGACGTGAAACCGAACATGCGTGTGGCCCAGGAAGAGATCTTCGGGCCGGTCACTGCGGTCATCGAGGTCTCGAGCATCGATGAAGCGATCAAGGCTGTGAACTCGACGAAGTACGGGCTCTCGAGCTCGATCTACACGCGAAACGTGAACAACGCGTTCCGCTTCATGCGCGATGCCGAGACGGGGATCGTGTACGTCAACGCCGGGACGATCGGGGCCGAGATCCAGCTCCCGTTCGGAGGGATGAAGGCGACTGGTAACGGTCATCGCGAGGCGGGCCGCGCCGCGCTCGACGTCTACTCCGAGTGGAAGTCGATCTACATCGACTACTCGGGCAAGCTCCAGCGCGCGCAGATCGACACCTCGGAGGGGACCAAGACGGCGCCCTAGACGCCCGACGGCGACGGCGCCTCGACCGGCAGCGTGAAGCGCACAACGGTGCCCTCGCCGACCACGCTGGTCGCCGTGATCCGGCCGCCATGCGCTTCGACGAGCTGCTTCGCGATCGCCAGTCCGAGCCCGGCACCGCGAGACTCCGCTGATTTATAGAACCGATCGAAGATCCGGTCGATCCGCTCCGGGTCGATCCCGGAGCCACTGTCGCGTACGTCGATCGCGACGCCGGCGCCGCCCTCGGCGTCTGCCTCAACGCTCACGCGCCCGCCGCGGGCCGTGTAGCGAAGCGCGTTGGCGATCAGGTTCGAGAGGATCTCGCGCGCACGGACCGGATCGGCGTCCACCTGGGGCAGACCCGTCGACACCTGAGCCTCGAGCGAGACCCCCGCCGGCACGGCCTGCGACGCGAAAGAGTCAACGGTCTCGTGCACGAGCGCGCCGACATCGACCGCCTCCCGGTGGAGCGCGAGCGCACCGGACTCGGCAAGCGAAAGCGTGCGCAGGTCCTCCACGAGACGCGACAGGACCTTGGTCTCATCGAGGATCGCGGCGAGATGCGCCTCGTCCGCCGGATGAACGCCATCGACGAGCGCTTCGAGATTCCCCTGCACGACGGAGAGCGGTGTGCGGAGCTCGTGGCTCACGTCCGCGAGAAGCCGCCGGCGCTGCTCCTCCCCCGCCTCGAGGCGGCTGGTCATAGCGTTGAACGCGCGCGAAAGAGCGCGCGCTTCGCGCGGTCCCCGTTCGGCGACCCGCGTAGAGAGGTCGCCGTCCGCGACGCGTCCGACCGCCTCAATGACGTCGCCGACCGGAGCGGCCAGGCGGCGGAGCGAACGCGCCGCGAAGACGATCCCGGCCAACACGATGAGGAGGGCAGCGCCGCGAGCGATGTTGCCCCCGGGATCGGGCGCGCCGAGCGCGCTGGCCAGTGTCAGAAAGAGAAAGGTGGCTGCGACGACCGACAGGACCGCAAACGCAAAGACGAACATCGCCATGCGCCGCATGAACCGGCCGCTCCGGGCCGACATCGGCCCTCCCCACCCTCGTCGTGGAGGAAAGGGCTCGTTCTCCGGCCACCACGGCGGGCGCTCCCGCCACTGGCCCCGGCGTCGCTCGCCGCTCACTCGTCGATCTCCGCAAACCGATAACCGACTCCGTAGACCGTGAGGAGGTATCGCGGCCTTGCGGGATCCGGTTCGAGCTTGTGCCGGATGTTCTTGACGTGCGCGTCGATCGCGCGTTCATATGACTCGAACGCTACGCCGTGCACCGCGTCGAGAAGTTGGGCACGCGTGAAAACGCGGCCCGGTTCACGCGCCAGCGTGGCGACGAGCTGGAACTCGGTCGGCGTGAGGTCGACCTGGCGGTTCGCGACCGTCGTGCGCATCCTTGGTATGTCAAGCGTGATCTCTCCGACCCGAACGACCTGCGTCTCGGACCGCGGGCGCTCGGTCCGCCGAAGCACTGCGCGCACGCGCGCGACGAGCTCCTTGGGGCTGAACGGCTTCGTGACGTAGTCGTCCGCGCCGATCTCGAGACCGACGAGCTTGTCGGACTCCTCGCTGCGGCCGGTGAGCATCACGATCGGCACGTTCGACTCCGCACGGAGAGTTCGCGCCACGTCGAGGCCGTCGAGCTCGGGAAGACCGAGATCGAGAACGACGAGATCGGGCTTCTGGATGCGCGCGGTCGCGAGCGCGGCCTTTCCGTCGTGCGCCACGACGACCGCGAAGCCGGCATGCTCGAGATAGTCACGCGCGAGCTGCACGATCTTCGGCTCGTCATCGACGACCATGACTTTCCTCATCGTCGGCCGAATCCTAGGTACGGACGAGACGCCGGACCGATGTCCGGCGTCCCGTCGGAAGCGCGCCTACCGACCGCTGGGCGGGGATGACGATGAGGTGCCGGTGTCCTTGGGCTTCTCACCGTGCATCTCCCTGTGCAGCTCCTCGAGCCGCTCCCTGGGGCTCTGGTAGTAACCAGGGCCGCCCCAACCGCCGCCGTGGCGCCGACCCCAACCCCCGAACGCCCCACGCAGGAGGACGAAGAAGAGGAGGATGAAGAAGAGTGGGAAGAGGAACCCGAATCCCCCGTAGAAGTGCGGGTAGTAGACGGCCGGTGCGACCGCGGTCCCACTCGCACCGAGCCCTTGAGCCAACCCCAGCTCGTACGCCCCGACGCCCACGATCGCTGCGATCACGAGCGTCACGAAGATCCCGACGATGCCTCGCATTTGTTTCTCCTTTCGCGATGTCATCGAGACGAAGCGTCACAGCAGGTGGTGAACTGGGTGTGAAGGAGCGGCGGAGAAACTGCGGTCAGCGCAGAACGCTGTCGAGCCACCGTGCGGCCGCCGCGACCGCCTCGGCTTGGCGCGCGCCGAAATCGTGCCCCGCTCCCGCCATGCGGACGAGATCGATCCGCGGATTGTTCGCGGCGATTCGCTCGAGGACCGCGAACGGACCGAGCTCGTCTCTCTCGCCCTGGACAACGAGCGTCGGACACGTCGTCGCGGCCAGCGCCGCCTCGTCCCGCGGTCGCGCGCGCTTCGGCGGCGCGATCGGATGGCCGAGGATGACGAGCGCGTCCGGCGGCTCGCGCTCGGCGAGGAAGGCCGAGATCCGGCCGCCGAACGAGCGGCCGACGAGCGCGATGCGGTCATGTCCTTCCGCGCGCAGCGCGTCCCGCGCCCCGCGGAGATCCTCGATCTCCGACGCGTAGTCCCTACTCGGCCGCTGGCCGCGCGTTCTGAACGTGACCGCCCGCGACGCGATACCGAACCCGTCGAGCGCGGCCGCGAGCTCGCGAAGGATCGGCTGCTCCGCGGTGCCGCCGTACCCGGGAGCGAGGACCGCCGCGCGCGTCAAGCCGGCGGCTTCGGGAGCTTTTGCGCGCGGTCGAGCGAAGGACCGAGGAGGTCGCCCACGGCCTCGAGGCGCGCGGACATGTTGATCATCGTGAACGCGTCGGGCCGACCCAGGGACGCGATCTCCTCCCACCGGAGCGGCGCGGACACCGGAGCGCGGCGGATCGGGCGAACGCTGTACGGACCCGCCGTCGACTTGGCGCGCGTGTTCTGCAGGTAGTCGATGTAGATCCCGCGGCGCTTCGCTTTGCTGAACTCGAGGGTGACGAGCTTCGGCAGCTTCTCCCTGGTGAGCTGACCGACACGAAGAGCGAATGCCCGGCTCTCGTCGAACGTGTATCGCCGTGCGATGGGGACGAGCACGTGGATGCCGCGTGAGCCGGTCGTCTTCGGGAAACCGACGAGTCCGAGATCGTCGAGCACTTCCTTCACGGCGCGCGCGACCTCCTTCACGTCGTCCCAGGTCGCGCCCTCGGCCGGGTCGAGATCGATCATGACGTTGTCCGGCTTCTCGGGTTCGTCGACGCGCGCGAGCCGCGGATGGATCTCTATCGCCGTGTAGTTCGCCATCCAGACGAGCGTCGCCATGTCGTTCGCGAGGACGTACGCGTTCAGAGGCTCGCGCGGGTCGGTCCAGCTCTTGATCCACTCGGGCGTGAACCCGGGCTTGTTCTTCTGATAGAAGTGCGTGCCGTGGATGCCGTCCGGGAACGGCTTCAGGGTGAGCGGCCGGTCGCGAAGCCACGGCACCAGGTACGGCGAGACCTCTGTGTAATAGCGGATGAGGTCCGCCTTGGTGTAGCCATCCTCGGGAAAGAGGACCTTCTCGAGGTTCGTCAGCTTGATGCGCTGTCCGTCAACCTCGAGGACGGAGGGAACGCGAGCGGCACGCTCGCCGTTCTCCGACGGGGCAGGCGCGATCGTCGCGCGCTTGGCGGCTTCTTGAGCTTTGCGGGCGGACTCGCGGCGCTCCTCCCCCGTGGAGTCCCGCGGGTTGACATCCGGACGAAGGCCGCGAAAGGTCGGGTGCCGGAGGGTCCCGTCCCGGGTGATCTCCGCGTACTCGACCTCGCAGACCAGTTCGGGCAGGCACCACCGCGCGGGTTGATTCGTTCGCGGCTGCGTGGCGAACGGTGACGTCGGTGACTCGTGCTCTTCCAGGATTCTCAGAAGGTCGCGGAGTGTCCGCTCGTCGAACCCCGTCCCGACGTGCCCAACCGGCTGCAGCTTGCCTTCGCGATACACGCCGAGCAGGAGGGCACCCAAGGTCTTAGTGCGACCGCCCTGTCCCGCCGTCCATCCGCCGATCACGCACTCCATCGTGCGGAACGCCTTGATCTTCACCCACGCCGGCGACCGCGCGCCCGGGAGATAGATCGAATCGAGACGCTTTGCGACGATCCCTTCCAAGCCCTGCTCGCGAGCCGCTTCGAACAGCGCGATCCCGGTCCCGGGGAACCCTTCGCTGCGCCGGATGGAGCCCATCGGGGTCAGCGCTTCGTCGAGCCGCCGTAGGCGCTCGCGAAGCGGCTTTCGGGTAAGGTCCTCGCCGTCCGCGTAGAGGATGTCGAAGACCTGATAGATCACCGGCGTCGAACGGCGCAGCTTGCGCACGGTGCTCTCGTCGCTCACGTGCATGCGCGGTTGCAGCCGCTGGAAGCGCGGCACGCCCTTCTCGTCCAGCGCCACGATCTCGCCGTCGAGGATGGCCTGGTACGCGCCGGTCAGCGCTTCGGCCGCCTGCGTCGCCTCGGGGTATTGCTTGGTGCAGTCGAGAAGGTTGCGCGTCTGAAGGCGGACTTCTCCGCCGTCGACGAACGCGACCGTGCGCACTCCGTCCCATTTCGGTTCGTACGTGAATTCCGGCGAGTCGAAGGGCTCGTCCGCGGAGGCGGAGAGCATCGGGGCGATCTTCCCGAGGAGCGGATCGTTCTTCGGCGGAGTGCCGTGCTTGATCATGAGCCAGTCGCGACCCTCGTTCTGCTTCGTCTGCACGAGGACCCACTCACCATCGAGGCGTTTGCCCTTCATGCGGATCTTCAGCTCGTTGTCTTTCTCCTCGAGGAGCTCGTATGTGCCGGTGTCCCAGATGGTCATCGAGCCGGCGCCGTAGCCATCGGGGATCACGCCGTGGAACGTGAGGTACTCGATCGGGTGGTCCTCGGTGTGCACGGCGAGGCGCCTCTTCCCCGCTTCGAGCGGCGGGCCGTTCGGCACCGCCCACGACGCGAGGATGCCGCGCATCTCGAGCCGAACGTCCCAGTGAAGCCGCGTCGCGTGGTGCCGATGGACCACGTAGCGGCGCGTCTCTTCGCCTTTCGGCAGCTTGCCCTTCGGCTCCGGCGTGCGGCGGAAGTCGCGTTTGCGCTGGTACTCGGTGAGGCTCAATCTGTGACCTTCGCCATTGTCGGGGAGGTCGTCGCATCGTGACGTCCGCGCCGTTTTCGTCGCTGGTCAAGGCGTACCTCGATGACCGCTACGAGGAATCGCCGAGCTGGGCCAGCTCGCTCGGCCTCACCGCCTACGACGAGCGCTCCGAGGACCTCTCTGCGGAGGCGTTTCGCCGACGCGACACCGCTGTCCTCGAATGGACGAAGCGCTTTGGGGCCTTTCCCGACGATGCCCTCGACCAGGACGAGCGCATCGACCGTGACGCCGTACTCGCCTCGCTTCGGGGACGAGAGCTCACGCAGCCACGCCTCGATTGGAAACGCCAGCCCAATACGTATCTGAACCCATCTCTGGGCGGCGTGTTCACGCTCTTTCTGCATCGCCTCAGGCCTGAACGCGACCTAGCCGACGCCGCGCGCGCGCGACTTCTCGCCGTGACCCGGCACATCGTCGATGGGAAGGCAAATGTGGATTTCGCGCTCGTCCCGCGTGTGTACGTCGACCGGGCGATCGGTCAAGCGAAGGCCGCGGCGCGGTACGCGCGTGAGCTCGTGCCGGCCGAGGTAACGGACATGGCATTGCGGCAGAAGGTCGGGGAGGCCGGCGCCACCGCCGCGGGGGCATACGAGGACTTCGCGGCCTTCCTCGAGTCGAACAAAGAGCGCGCGTCCGGCGACTACGCGATCGGCGAGGAGCTCTACTCGGCACTGCTGCGCGAGAAGGAGCTGCTGCCCTTCGAAACCCGTGAGCTCCGCGAGCGCGGCCGCGAGCAGTACGACCTCCTCTCGAACGAGGCGAATAAGATCGCGAGCCAGATCGACGGCGGCGGCGACTGGACGGCTGTCTGCGAGAAGCTCAACCGCGTTCACGCTCCGACGCCTGATGCGATGCGGGCGGAGTACGAGGAGTGGACGGGGCGCGCGCGGTCGTTCCTCGTTGACACCGGGCTCGTCACGCTTCCGCCGGGCGAGCGCTGCACGGTGGAGCCATCGCCCCACTATCAGCGCCCGATCCAGGCGGTTGCGAGCTACAACCAGCCTCCCGCCTTCAGCGATTCGCTCCACGGCCATTTCTTCGTGCCCTATCCGCCCGACGGCACGCCGCCCGACGAGGTGCAGAAGCGACTCGAGGGCAACTGCAGCGCGGGCATCCCCACGACCGCGGTACACGAGGCCTACCCGGGCCATCACTGGCACCTCGTCATGGCGAAGCAAAACCGCTCCGACATCCGCCGGACGCACTTCACCTCCTACTTCGCGGAAGGGTGGGGTCTGTACGCGGAGCGCGTCATGCGCGAGCAGGGCTTCTTCACCGACCCGCGCCATCTCCTGTTCCAGTACGAGGCAACGCTCTTCCGCGCCGCGCGCATCGTCGTGGACACCTCGCTGCACATGAAGGAGATGACGTTCGATGAAGCCGTCGACTTCATGGTGAAGAACGGGAATCTCACGCCGCCCAACGCAAAGGCCGAGGTCGGCCGGTACTGCTCGTGGCCGACGCAAGCGTCGAGCTACCTCACCGGGATGCTCGAGATAGTCGACATCCGCACGCGATGGCTCGCCAAGCGCCGATCGGCCGACCGCGCCGCTCTCCGAGCGTTCCACGACGCCATCACGTCGACCGGCTCGATCCCGACGTCACTCGCGGAGCGGGCGATCGCGAACTAGCGACCGATGGAACTGCCGGCATGGGCCCAGATACTCCTCGTCCTCTTCGCCGTCTGGACGATCGTCGTCGTGGTACTCGTCGTGGTCGGTCGAGTTCTCCTCGCGCGCGAGCTCGCTCTGCTCCTGCCGAATCTCATCCGGCTGTTCGGAGGCCTGCTCCGCGACCGACGCGTTCCGCTCCCCGCCAAGATCGTCGTCGTTATCGCGAGCATCTGGCTGGCGTCGCCGATCGACCTCATCCCCGAGTTCATCCCGATCATCGGCGCGTTCGATGACGCGATCGTCGCGGCCCTGGCCCTGCGCTTCGTCCTCAGCACAACCGAGGGGACCATCGTGCGCGAGCACTGGCACGGCGATCCGGCCACGCTCGACCGGCTGCTGCGGCTCGTCTCCGTGGGAGGCCGTGGGAGGCCGCGCGCGCTCCCTTGACAGCTCGGTTACGATTCGCGCGGCGCAGCCGCGCGCAAAGGGGAAAGCGGCCGCTGAGGTGATGTGGCATGCCGCGATCGATTTGGAAGGGCGTCATGAGCTTCGGGATGGTGGCCATCCCGGTTCGGTTGTATCTGGCGACGGAGAGCTCGAGCAAAGTCTCTTTCAACCTGCTATGTCCCGAGCACAGGAGCCGCATCAAGAACAAGCGCTACTGCGTCGAGGGCGATCACGAGGTCGCCTGGGGCGACGTCGTACGCGGCTACGAATACGAGAAGGGCACCTACGTCGAGCTCACGGATGAGGACCTCGAGAAGCTCCCTCTCCGTTCGAGCAAGGCGATCGACATCTCGGGCTTCATCAAGGACGAGGAGCTCCCCGGCGCCCTCTATTACCAGTCGGCCTATTACCTCGAGCCCGAGAAGTCGGCGGAGAAGCCGTACGCGCTCCTCAACAAGACTCTCGCGAAGACGGGACGCGTCGCGATCGCGAAGTTCGCGCTGCGCGACCGGGAGCGGCTTGTCTCCGTCCGTCCACAGGACGGCGCCCTCCTCATGAACACGCTGCACTGGCCGGACGAGATCCGATCGACCGAGGATCTCGACATGCCGGGGGACGTGAAGGTGTCGCCGGCCGAGCTGAAGATGGCCGAGAACCTCGTGAACATGATGGCCACCGACTTCGAGCCTGAGGAATACAAGGACGAGTACAAGCAGGCGGTCCTCAAGCTGGTCGACGCGAAGGTGCAGAAGAGAGAGATCATCGAGGCGACGGAGCCCGAGGCGGAGACCACGGTCGTCGATCTTATGTCGGCGCTCAAGGCGTCGGTTGAAAAGGCCAAGAAGGGCGAGGCGAAGACAAAGCGAGCGTCCGCGTCGTCGGCGCGGACAGCGCGAAAGAAGGCCTCTTAGGACCGTATCCTCGGCTGATGCCGTCGCGCGAACGCGAGCGACAGGAGAGCGCGGAGCACCCGACGCTCATCGATGTCGGCGAGGCGACGAGCGCGCTGCCCCGTGCGCTCGTCCCGATGCGTCCGCGCCTGGCGCGTCAGGCCTTCAATTCACCCGAGTACATCTTCGAGCTGAAGTGGGACGGGGTCCGCGCGCTCGCGGCGAGGGACGCGACCGGACTTCGGGTGACCGACCGCACGGGGGGCGATCTCCTTCCCGCGGTCCCCGAGCTCCGCGAGCTCCGCCTGCCGGACGGGACGGTCCTCGACGGCGAGATCGTCGTCTGCGACTCGCGCGGTCGTCCGAGCTACGACCTTCTTGCCGGAAGGCTCGGACCGAAAGCCGCCAAACGCGGCCGCGGGCCGATCTTCGTCGCGTTTGACCTCCTCTATACGGACGGCCGTCCGCTCATCTCGCGTCCGCTGGCCGAGCGCCGGGCACGCCTGCTCGGCGCGGGCCTGGGCTCGCGCATCCTCGCGGTGCCCGAGCATCTGGATGACGACGGCGAGCCGTTCCTCGAGGTGGTCGAGGAGTACGGGCTCGAGGGGATCGTCGCGAAGCGGCGCGACGGACGCTACGTCCCGGGCACGCGCACAGCCGACTGGCTCAAGTGCCATGTGACACCGCGCGCCGACGTCGTCGTGGGTGCGCTCGTCATCGACGAGCACCGCGGCGCGCGCACGCTGCTTTGCGGGATCCGCGGCGAGGATGGCGCGATCGCCTTCGCCGGCGATGCGTACGTGCCGCCGTTTCTCGGCGAGTGGCTCGATGTCGCGACGCGGGGTTTCGCTTCCGACGTCTCGTGCTTCGCGACGCCGGTCGCGCTGCGAAGCGGTCTTCGGTTCCTTCGACCGCGCCTCGTAGCGATCGTCGAGTACGCGGGACTCGAGAACGGGGAGCTTCGCGATGCGCGATTCCGCGGTCTGCGACTCGATGGAAACCTCGACGATTGCCGTCGCGACGACCCGGTCGATGTCCCGTCCTACCCGCCGCACACCGCAAGCGATCGACCCCGGCTCATCGTTTTGAACAGCCTTCCCTTCCCCGTCTCCTGAGTCCCCTCAATCGCTCGCTCTCGTCCTGGAGTCCTCGGAGCTTCGCTGCTGTGGTCTGCTGAGCCTCCCGGCGCTTGTCAGTTCATGCTGGACTGACAATCGCCACCTCAGTAGTATTGAAAAAACCCCGGAGGTCCAGCCCGTGCCGAAGTTTGTGTTCGTGACCGGAGGGGTCGCGTCCTCACTGGGCAAAGGCATCACCGCCGCTTCCCTTGGTCGCATCCTCGCCGCGAGAGGGCTCGCCGTCGCGTCGCTGAAGATGGACCCCTACCTCAACGTCGACCCGGGAACGATGTCCCCGTATCAGCACGGCGAGGTCTTTGTGACCGAAGACGGTGCGGAGACCGACCTGGACCTGGGTCACTACGAGCGCTTCATCGACCGGAACGTCACGCGCGCGTCGAATCTGACCACCGGCCAGATCTACAACTCGGTCATCGCCAAGGAGCGGCGCGGCGACTACCTCGGCGCGACGGTGCAGGTCATCCCTCACGTGACTAACGAGATCAAGGAGCGAATCCACCGCGTCGCGCGCGAGCAGCAGGCCGAGATCGTGGTCGTTGAGGTCGGAGGCACCGTGGGCGACATCGAGTCGCTCCCCTATCTCGAAGCGATCCGCCAGTTCCGTAATGACGTCGGCAAGCAGAACGTCCTCTACATCCACCTGACCCTGCTGCCTCGCGTCGCCACCGGCGAGCTCAAGACGAAGCCGACGCAGCATTCCGTCCGGGAGCTCCGCGCGATCGGGATCCAGCCCGATGTGGTGATCGCGCGCGCCGACGAGCCCATCGATGACGATCTTCGGGAGAAGATCGCGCTCTTCTGCGACGTAAAGGTTGACAACGTGATCAGCGAGCCGGATGCCTGGTCCATCTACGGCGTCCCGCTGATGCTGGAGGAGGCCGGCCTCGGACGGATCGTCGTCAAGGAACTCGGCCTCTCCGGCGCCCACGAGCCCGATCTCGCGGAGTGGAAGGCGCTCACCGAGCGGATCCGTGGCGCGCGGATTCCGCTATCGATCGGCCTCGTCGGCAAGTACATCGAGCTGCCGGACGCGTACCTCTCGGTCGCCGAGGCGGTGCGCCACGCCGCGTGGGCTGCCGGCTGCGACGTGAAGCTGCAGTGGATCGACAGCGAACATCTCGAGCGCACGGACGACGTCGAGCCGCTCGTCGGCCTCGACGGGATCGTGGTCCCCGGCGGCTTCGGGTACCGCGGCATCGAAGGCAAGGTGAAGGCGGCGCGCTTCGGGCGCGAGCGGCGTGTGCCCACGCTCGGTCTCTGTATGGGGATGCAGTGCATGGTCATCGAGCTTGCGCGGACCGCTCTGGGCACGAACGACGCGAACTCGACCGAGTTCGACGCCTTCACGCCGCACCCGGTGATCGACCTTCTGCCGGAGCAGCGCGACATCGGCGACAAGGGCGGGACGATGCGACTCGGGAGCTATCCCTGCGTGCTCGAGCCTGGGTCGGTCGCCGCCCGCTCGTACGGACAACCGATCGTGCTCGAGCGCCACCGTCATCGCTTCGAGTTCAACAACGCGTACCGCGAGCTCCTCCAGAGCCACGGCATGCGCTTCACGGGCCTCTCGCCCGACGGGCGCCTCGTCGAGATCGCCGAGATCCCCGACCACCCGTTCTATCTGGGCACGCAGTACCACCCGGAGTTCAAGTCGCGGCCGAACCGGCCGCATCCACTGTTCATCTCGTTCATCGACGCGGCGGTAGCATTCGCGCGCTCGAACGGACGCGCCGCGGAAACGGCACCCCGCCTGCAGGAGCTGCCCACATGAAGCTGTTCCTCGACACAGCCATCTACGAAGAGATCGAGCAAGGCGTCACCTGGGGCGTCGTCGACGGCGTGACCACGAACCCGACGCTGATCGCGAAGGCCGGCAAGGATCACGAGGAACAGGTCAAGCGCATCTGTCAGATCGTCGGCAACGTTTCGGCTGAGGTCGTGTCCGAGCGCAAGGACGACATGATCGTGGAAGGCCGGCGCCTTGCGGCCTGGCACAAGAACGTGATCGTCAAGGTTCCTCTCACGCGCGACGGGCTCGCGGCGGGCAAGGTGCTCGCAGGCGACGGAATCCGGATCAACGTGACGCTCTGCTTTTCGGTGAATCAGGCCCTCCTCGCCGCCGCGATCGGCGCGTACATCGTGAGCCCGTTCGCCGGCCGGCTCGACGACATCAACGAGGACGGGATGCGCGTGGTCGCGGACATCGTGGCCGCGTACCGCCAGCAGGAGATCAAGACCAAGGTGCTGGCTGCCTCGATCCGCAGCCCGATCCACGTCACCCAGGCGGCGCTCGCCGGAGCGGACATCGCGACGATGCCGTTCGGCGTGCTGAAGCAGCTGTTCGAGCACCCGCTGACCGAGGCCGGACAGAAGAAGTTCCTCGAGGATTACCGGAAGACGCAGGAAGCGACGCCCGTGCAGACGCAGCCGGAGGCCGCGACCAAGCGTTAGCGGCGGGGCGCCTCGACGAGCAGCATGTCGCGCACGTCCGCGTTCGCCACGCCACAGAGGTCGAGGACACAGAGGGTCAACGCCGCCACGTCCGATTCCGCGCGTCCCGTCTTGATGACCTGGTCCGCCGCGTAGATCGCCTCGTATGCACGAAGCACGTCCTGGCGCGTGACGCGGCGAGCGAATGCCGTCGCGCGCTGTATCGCAAAGGGGCTCGAGCGGATCGCCTTACCCATGCGCTCCGCGTCGGCGTTCGAGCGCATCGCAGAGGCGAACAGGAGCACCCGGAATTGCCAGAGGAGGAGAGCGAGGATCTGCTGCACCGCGTTGCCATCGGCCAGGAGCCGCTCGAGCGTCGCCACGGCGGTCCGCGAATCCTTCCGGACGACTGCCTGCGTGAGCTCGAAGACGTCGGCCTCGATCGCGCCGTTCACGAGCGTCCGAACATCGCCCGCGGTCACAGTCAAGTCTCCCGCGTAAGCGCCGAGCTTCTTGACTTCCTGCTCGATGCGCTCCGTGTCGCTCCCTGCCGCCGATGCGAGTGTCGCCACCGCCTCCGCGTCCATCTTGACTCCGTGGAGGCGGGCGCGCTCTCTGATCCAGCCCTGGACATCCACCGGCGCCAGGCGCTCGATGCGCTCGACGGACCCGCCCACGGCCTCTACCGCTTCCAGCAGGTTCGCAGCGGGCGCATTCGGAGCCTTCTGCCGCTGACCGCGACGCGAGCGTCCGGCCGCCAGGCGTTCGACGGAGACGAGCACGAGCGCCGCTTCAGGCGGGAACGACGTGATCAGGTCCAGATCTCGGAGAGCCTCGGCGTGGTCGACGATCACGACGCGGGGCTCATCGACAGCATCGAATAAGCCCTGAGCCTGTCCCGACAGCATGATCGCGCCGGGCGTGTCGAACCGCGCGTCATGACGCGTGATCCCGAGAAGCGTCCCGAGTCGCGGCTCGACCTGCGTCGAAAGGTTTGCCCCTGTCACGGGCGTGCCCGCGAGGAGCGCCGCGGCGAGCTCACCGAGTCGAAGGCGCGTGCGGAACGAATCCTCTCCGTGGAGGAGGAAGACCATTCGCGTGGGTGCGGACGACGAGCTGGGCATTGCCACCTTGATCGAGCTCCACCGTGCCGTCGCGGTCGGTGCGGTATGTGGGAACTCGGCCGAGCGCCGCGAGCGTCTCGGGCGTGGGATGACCATACCGGTTCTGCGCTCCGACGGAGATCACCGCCGCACTCGGGCGAACCGCATCGACGAGCGCCGACGCGTGCGCGCTCGCGGCACCGTGGTGGGGCGGAACGTAGACACGCGCGGCGAGCGACTCCGGACTCAGGAGGAGGTCGGCCTGCGCCTGTTCGGTCGCGTCACCCATGAACAGCATCGAGAACGTGCCGCGCTCGAGACGAAGCACGAGACAGGGAACGTCAACGCGCGGATCGCCGTTGGGGGCAAGGACGGCGAGCGCCGCGTCGGCGACGCGAATCCGCATACCCGCTGCGACGGCGCGGCGCGGTATCTGCGCCCGCGCAATGCGGTCGCTCCATGCGGTGGCGACCGGGCCAGCGTTGAGGCCGACCGGTTCGATCGCAAGCCCCACCTCGTACCGCTCGAGAACGCCGATGAGGCCGTCTGCGTGATCCGCGTGCGCGTGCGTGAGCGCAACGACGTCGATGCGGCGGGTCCAGGGAGGCAGACTCGCCCCGAGCTCGGCGAGGAGCCGCTTCGGGTCGGGACCGCCGTCTATCAGGAGCGTTTGACCGTCGAACTCGACGAGGAAGGCGTCGCCCTGGCCGACATCGAGCGCGCGCACGCGTATCCCGGAGGGCTGCGGCCATGTGACGGCGGCCGCGCTACCGACGACGAGAAAGACGACAAGGGCGGCGGCGCTCGCCCGGAGCGCGCGCCGCGCGAAGTCAGGCCCGCGGGCCAGTGGGATGCGCGGGGCGGGCGGCCATCGCACTCTCCCGCCGAGGGCCTGCGCCAGGCGCGACGCCGCCGCGGGGCCGGCGACAAGGGCGAGCGCGACCGTCGCGCCGAACGCGAGACCGGCGAGCGGACCGTCGGGAACGGCGAGTGACGCGAGCGGCAGGGCGGCGGACGTCTCGACCACGAGTCGCAGCAGGTGGGCGAGCGCGTAGGCGAGCAGGGCAGGCAATCGCGCCAGATCGAGCGAGACCGTACCGAGCGCGGCCGTCGCTGCTCCGGCGAGCATGAGCGGTGGGAAGAGCGGCACAGCGATGAGGTTCGATAGCGGCGAAACGAGCGAGACCCGGCCGAAGACCGCGGCGATGATCGGGATCGTTGGCAGCGTTGCCGCGAGTGTGGTAGCGAGCCCGTGGCGGATGGCACCCGGGAGAAACCCAAGACGCCGGGCGAGAGGATCTCCGAGGTAGAGCAGACCGCCGGTCGCGGTCGCAGAGAGCAGGAAACCGACATCGCCGATCGCCGAGGCGTCGATGCCGACCATCGTCGCCACCGCCAGCGCGAGCGCGTTGTCGGTCGCCGGTCGGCGCCCGAAGGCGAGCCCGAGCGAGGCCACCACAGCCATGACAGCCGCGCGCGCCACGCTAGGCGCGAGTCCCACCAGGACGCTGTACGCGACGACGCACGCGACCGTCAGCGAAGCGGTGATCGCGGGGCGCACGCGACCGCGCGCGACGAGCGCCACCGCGGTCGCGACGAGGGTCATGTTGAAGCCCGATATCGCGAGGAGATGCGATGTGCCGCTGCGCGCGAAGGCGCTCGCAAGGTCGGCGTCGACGGCGGCGCGCTCGCCGAGGACGATGCCCCGGAGGATGCCTCCTTCGGGCTCCGGAATGAGCCGACGGAGCGGATCCGCCAGCGCTTCGCGCAGCCCGTCGAGCGGACCGGCGTGGCGCAGGTCAAACCCGGGAAGAGGGCCGAACAGGGTCGCGACTGCAGAGATGGAGGCGACGAGCGCGGCCGCGCACCAGCAGAGCCGGCGCGCGCGGTCGGCGCTCGCGACGGCGACGATCGCAAAGAGGCCAGCGAGCACCACCGCGAACGCAACCCCGACGAGCGGGGCGACCTGCACCACGAGGGCGATGCACACCGCGCCTGCTGCCGAGGGAAGGAGCGGCGCCCTGAGGACGAGGGTCACCGCGTCGTGACCATGTCCTTTATGTCCGCAAAGACGCGCGCGCTCACCAGACCGCGTGTCTGCAACTCCTCGATGCGCGCGAAAGGGCGCCCGCCCCGCGACCGAACGATGCGCGCCGCGGTCGTGGGGCCGATCCCGGGAAGCGCCTCGAGCTCCGCGGGATAGGAGATAGAGGCCTGCGAAATGGGCCAGTTGACGAACTGGGACGCCGTCAGTTCGAACCGGCCTGCCGCAGCGGGGGGGCCGAGACAAAGCAGTGACATACAGCGGCGCCCTGTTGCCTGTCCACCAGGTCCGTGTATGATGTTCACAGACGTGAATGACGTACACGGAGGCGGAGAGGCCAACACCAGACGAGAGGTCGCAGACGACCTTGTCGGGATAGCCGAGATTGCAGAACTTGCGGGTGTGACTCGCGCCGCCGTAGTGAACTGGCGGACACGCCACTTGGGATTTCCGTCACCCGTCACCACATTGCAAGCAGGGCCTGTCTTTTCGCGTGAGCAGATACGGAAATGGCTTCGCACGA
>JBOGTG010000035.1:0-8635 GCA_050692175.1 Candidatus Limnocylindria bacterium
CGTGCGAGCTCGACCGCAGAGATGCGGCGTTTGCGGAGAAGCGCGGCGAGCTCCGCCGCCGTACAGAAGCGAACTTCGCCTGCGCTCAATCGGCTCTGAAGACCGTCGGAGGCTCCGTCTCGATTGGAATGCGTTGTGAGCGCAGCTCTGTCGCCGCCTTCTGCACGATCTCGCGCGCTTCGTCAGCGAGTCGCGCGGGATCGTCGATGTTCCGCTCGTCAGTAGGCACCGGAGTGCGCAGGATAGCGTGCTAGGCTCGGCCAAGGAGTCGAAGGTCGTGCAACACCGCCGTCAAAGCCTTGTCGAGCGACCGTTGTCCCCGCGCGACTACGACATGCCTGTGGGTTGGTGGGGCTGGAACTGGGAACCACCTATCCCGATGTCGGTCACCGAGCTCCTCGAGGCGCGGAACATGGATGCGCGGACCGCGGCGCTCTGCGGAATGGTCCTCGAGGCGCACGGATCGATCCTCATCGCCGCCGAGCAGCCGCATTCGGGCAAGACCACGACGCTCACCGCATTTCTCGACTTCCTGCCGAACGACGTGCGGCGGGTGTTCGTGCGCGGGTGGGTCGAGACCTTCGATTACCTCAAGCAGACCGCTCCTGAAGGCACGATTCTCCTCGGCAACGAGCTCTCATCGCACCTGCCCGTGTACTTGTGGGGGCCAAAGGCGGTTCGCGTCTTCGAGACGCTCCGCAGGGGGTACGCGCTCGGGTCGACGCTCCACGCCGACAGCGCCGAGGAGGCGATTGCGCAGCTCACCGGCGAGCTCGGCGTCGCCCCGACCGATCTCGCGCGCGTCGATCTGCTCATGGTGATGCGTGTCTACGCGACCGTCCGCGGGCAGTACGCGCGCCGCGTCGTGAGCCTTCACCGGCTCACGCCGCAGAATGGAAACGGCCTCCGGCTGTTGCCCCTCGTAGACCACCGAGAGACGACGGACGAGCACGAGCACGACGAGGACGCGGAGCTGGAGCTCGTCGCGAAGCGCCGACATGAGGACGTCGACACCGCGGCGGCCGAGCTCGAGCGGCGCACGGAGTTTCTCTGCGACCTGCTCCAGCAGCGGCGCCGCGAGGTCCCGGACGTCCGCGCGGCGCTGGCCGAGTACCGTGGAGAGAGGACACCAATCGATATGCGAGGAGATCCGACCGTATGACGCAACCGACGACCATCGGCGCGCTTCGCGAGACCGGCTACCGGCCGAAGAGCGTGAAGGAAGAGCTCCGCGCAAATCTCATCTCCGCGCTCGCCGCGAAGCGGCAGATGTTCAACGGGATCGTCGGCTACGAGGCCACGGTCATCCCGCAGATCGAGAACGCGATCCTGTCCGGGCAGGACATCATCTTCCTGGGCGAGCGCGGCCAGGCCAAGACGCGTATCGCGCGGCGGCTCATCGAGCTGCTCGACGCGTCCGTGCCCGCCATCGCGGGCTGCGAGATCAACGACGAACCGTTCGCCCCCATCTGCGCCGCCTGCAAGTACCGGGTCGCCAACGACGGCGATGCGGTCGAGCTCGTGTGGCTCACGCCGGACCTGCGGTACAGCGAGAAGCTCGCGACTCCGGACATCTCGATCGCCGATCTCATCGGCGAGGTCGATCCGATCAAGGTCGCCGAGGGACGCTACCTCTCGGACGAGATGACGATCCACTACGGCCTCGTGCCGCGCACACACCGCGGGATCTTCACGCTGAACGAGCTCCCCGACCTCGCCGAGCGCGTGCAGGTCGGCCTCCTCAACGTCATGGAGGAGCGTGACGTGCAGATCCGTGGCTACAAGGTGCGCCTTCCGCTCGATCTCTTCGTCGTCGCGTCGGCGAACCCCGAGGACTACACGAACCGCGGTCGGATCATCACCCCGCTCAAGGACCGCTTCGGTTCGCAAATCCGCACGCACTACCCGAAGGAGATCGCGACCGAGGTCGGGATCATGGAGCAGGAGCGTCAGGCCTTCGTCGACGAAGGGATCACGACCATCGTTCCGGCGTACATGAAGG
This sequence comes from Candidatus Limnocylindria bacterium, assembly GCA_050692175.1. Lineage (GTDB taxonomy): Bacteria > Chloroflexota > Limnocylindria > P2-11E > P2-11E > 3-1-20CM-2-70-9. The sequence continues at coordinate 2,003 of JBOGTG010000035.1, forward strand.
AGGTCCTGGCCGAGATCTCGCAGCTCGCGCGGCGCTCGCCCGAGATCTCGCAGCGGTCCGGCGTCTCGGTGCGTGTGACGGTGGCCAACTACGAGAACCTCGTGTCGGCCGCCCTCAAGCGCGCCCTGCGGACGGGCGAGACGAACGTGGTGCCGCGCATCAGCGACCTGCCCGCGGTCGTCGCATCGACGGCCGGCAAGATCGAGCTCGAGTCGGTCGGCGAAGTCTCTGAAGAGCGCGTCATCGACCGTCTCGTGCAGCGCGCGGTGCTGAACGTCTTCAACCGGACGTTCTCGCTCGTGGAGTTCGACTCGCTCCTCGCCGCGTTCCAGCGCGGCGCGACGATGCACGTCTCCCCCACGCTCTCGAGCCAGGAGTACGTGAAGCAGGCGCTTCAGATCCCGGGAATGAAGGGCGCGGTCGCCAAGGTCGGCGCCACCGGAAACCCCGCCGCGATCGCGGCCGCCGTTGAGTTCGTTCTCGAGGGCCTGCACTTGAACCGCAAGCTCAACAAGGAGCGTGGCGAGACCCGCTCCACCTTCAGGGCCTGATGCACGACCCCGCCCCGCGCGATCCGCACAACGATCCGCCGGGACTCGCGCAGCCGTTCAGCGACGTCCGCTACTCACGCTGGGACGGCACCCAGCGACTCGACGCGCTCGAGGCCGAGGAGCTCCTCGGGGCGATGGCCGACGAGCTGCTCTCCGGCGGAGATCTCGAGGACGCCATGGCGCGCCTTTCGCGCTGGGGCATCCCCGGCCGCATGGAGGGCCTCAAGGACCTCCTCGAACGGCTGCGAACCGCCAAGCAGCGGCGGGCGCAGCGGCACGATCTCTCGAAGACTTTCGACGAGCTCAAAGAAAAGCTCGAGGAAGTGAAGCGCCTCGAGCGCGAAGGTCTTGACCGACGGCGCAACGCAGAAGCACCGAACGAGCAGCTGAAGGCGGCGATGGAGAAGCTCGCATCCGAACGGATGGCGCAGCTCGACGCGCTCCCGGAAGACTTCGGCCGCGCCGTGCGCGCGCTCAAGGACTACGAGTTCATCGAGCCGAAGGCTGCCGAGAAGTACGCGGAGCTTCTGAAAGAGCTGCAGCAACAGGTCCTCGGCTCGTACTTCAAGAACATGCGCGAGTCGCTCCAGAACCTCACGCCGGAGCAACTCGAGCGGACGCGTCAGATGATCCGGGACCTGAATCGTGCGCTGAAGGAACGAATGGAGGGCGGCGAGCCGGACTTCGAGGCGTTCCAGCGGCAGTACCCGGAGCTCGCCGGCAGCGCCAAGGATTGGGACGATCTTCTCCGCCAGCTCGCGCAGGGCATGGCGGCGATGCGATCGCTGTGGCAGTCCATGTCGGCTGACATGCGCGACCAGCTCGAGGGCCTGCTCGGCGCCGCCTTCAACGACCCGGGGCTCCAGCAGGCGATGAACGACCTCGCCGAGACGCTCGGACAGCTCATGCCGATGGATGGCTACGACCACGCCATGTCAGGCGACGAGCCGCTGACGCTGGCCGAGGCCCTCGGCCTCATGGACGAGATGAACCAGATCTCCGATATGGAGGACACGGTCCGGAGCGCGCGCAACTCGGATGATCTCGATTCGCTCGACCGCGATCAGGTGGAGCGCCTGGCGGGCCCGTCCGCGCGGCAGGCGCTCGACGAGCTCCGACGCATGACCGACCTCCTCGAGGAGGCCGGGCTAATCCGCAAAGACGGCGAACGGTACGAGCTCACGCCGCGGGGCATCCGCAAAATCGGCCAGCGATCGCTCGAGGAGATCTTCGCGACGCTCAAGAAGGATGCCTTCGGCGGGCACCGCTCGAAGGCGCGCGGCCGCGGCGGCGATCCGACGGACGAGCTCAAGACGTACGAGTTCGGCGATCCGTTCCTGCTCGACCTGCCGGGAACGGTGCGCAACGCGGTCATACGCCAGGGCGCGAAGGTGCCGGTGAAGCTCGCACCAAACGACTTCGATGTCTACCGCACCGAGCTCGTCACACAATCGGCGACCGCGATCCTCGTCGACGTGAGCCGCTCGATGCTTTTCCGCGGATGCTTCCTCGCGGCGAAGAAGGTCACGCTCGCGCTCGACTCACTCATCCGCTCGACCTTCCCGAAGGACGACCTGTACATCGTCGGCTTCTCCGCGTACGCGACCCAGCTCAAGCCGACCGACCTCCCGCGTCTCACGTGGAACGAATACGTCTACGGCACAAACATGCAGCACGCGTTCGAGACGGCGCGAACGCTCCTCTCGCGGTCTCGCGGGAAGAACAAACAGATCATCCTCATCACCGACGGCGAGCCGACCGCGTACTTCGAGCCTGGCAGCACCTATCCGCAGTTCAACTATCCGCCGACGAAGCGCACCTTCGAAGCGACGCTGCGCGAGGTGATTCGCTGCACTCGCGAGAGCATCACGATCAACACGTTCATGCTGGCGCGCGGCCATTACCTCGTGGACTTCGTCAACCAGATGTCGAAGATCAACAACGGGCGGGCTTTCTACGTGGAGCCCGAGCACCTCGGCGAGTACGTCCTCGTCGACTACGTCTCTCACAAGAGGCGCCGCGTCAGCTAGCAGTGCAAAGGCGACTGGCGATCGGCACGGCGTGCGGGGTCGTGTGGGGTGTGGTCGCCGCAGCAGTCTTCCTTGCCATGTTCCGCGGCGATCTTCCGGCGCCTGGCCAATTGGTACTTCCCCTCGCGATCGGGATGGTCGTCCTCTATCTCCCCTTCCTCGTCGCCGCGGGTTTCGAGACCGCGGTCGGTCGGGGCTCGGCCCCATTGGCGGAGATCATCGGCGTGACTGTCGCCGCGGGCGCGGGCCTTGGGCTGCTGGTCAGCGCGGCGATGGCGCTGGCCCAGAAGGCAAGGGACAGGCGGCGTAGGCCCTAGCCAGCGAAGTGACGGTTCAGCGAGAAGAACGCAGCGACAAAGCAAACACCGGCACCGATGAGCGGCCAGTAGACGAGGCCGAGGGTGGCCCCGACGAAGCCGAAGCCCGCGCCGACCCGCTCGAGGCCGGGTGTCGTCAGCCCGACGAGGTTCCCGGTCTGGAATGCCCAGGCGCTGAGCGCGCCGACGAATCCGGTCCACGCTCCGAGCACACCGGATGTCACGAGCGCGGAGCTGCCGTCGCGCGCAAGTGCGCGCCCGATGGTCACCCAGGCGACGACGGAGACGACGGCGCCGAGCCATCCGAGCACCGGCACCTGTTCGAAGTAGCTGATCAGAACGAAGCCGCCGGTGCCGATGAGGAAGAGTCCGGGGAGTCGCATTTAGGGAGGCTAGTGGAGCCGGCATTCGCGGACCGTATCGCGCGAAACGTTCAGCGACGCTCGAGCGCAAGGCGCAGGCCGAGGCCGATCAGCGCGGCGCCGGAGAGCCGCTCGAGCCAGCGTCGTGCCCCGCGGACGAGGACACCAAGCCTGTCGATCGTGTACGCGTACAGCGGAAGCCAGATCAGCCCGAGCACGGCATGAATCCCCGCCAGCAGCAGGGACTTGGCGAGCACGTTGTCGCCGGCTGAGATGAACTACGGGAGGAATGTCAGATAGAAGAGGGCGACTTTCGGATTGAGCACGTTCGACAGCCAGCCCTGTGCGAACGCGGCGCTGCTGCGCGCTCGGCTCGCGGAGGCGGCGAGATCGCCGGCCGGCCGCAGCGAGTCACGGATCGTGCGGATTCCGAGATAGGCAAGGTACGCGGCGCCCGCGAACTTGACCGCCATGAACGCATCCGCGCTCGTCGCAAGGATGAGCGAGAGTCCGAGGGCAGAGGCGGTCGCGTGCACCGGCAGGCCGGCGCAGATGCCAAGGCTCGTGAAGAACGCGGCGCGCTTACCGTCGAAGAAGGTGACTTTGGCGACGAGCGCCATGTCGGCGCCCGGCAGGATCGTGAGGAGCGTGGCGATCCCGATGAACGCGAGGATGGAGCCGTCGAGCGTCATGCCGCTCTTCCCGGGTCGCCGGTCCGCATGAACGCAAGAACGCGGCGCCACGCGTCGTCGCACTCCGCCATGTGCTTCTTGAACGTTCGGTCAAAGAACGAGTGCGGAGCGCCTCGATAGGTGTGGATGTGGTGAGGTTGCGCGCCCAGTGCGTTGTCGAACGCGGCGATATCCGTCGGTGGGATCCCAGGGTCGTCGCCGCCGAACAGGCCGAGGACCGGCGCGCCCATTCGCGCGGCCTGCTCCGCGGGCACCGGCCAGGTCTCGTTCTCGCGCTTGCTGAGTCGGCCATAGAAACCGACAACGCCAGCCAGGCCCGGATGCTCTGCCGCTGCGAGGAACGCGATGCGTCCGCCGAAACAGAACCCGAGCACGAATGTGCGGCGAGCCCTGGTCTCCGTTTCGAGCTGCGCGCGGCTCGCGGCAATGTCCGCGAAGACTCCCTCAGGGGTCGTCTGCTGTACGTGCGGCAGGTACACGAAGTCATCGCCCCGCTTCTCGGCGCCTGCGGTTCGCCCGAAGTAGTCGAACGCGATCGCATGCACTCCGGCCGATGCGAAACGCTCGGCGAGCTCCTCGTAAAAGGGGTGCAGCCCGCGCACGTCCGGCGCGATGACGACACCCGCGTCACCCTCCGCGGCGCGCGCGAGATACGTGCGGAACTTCGTCCCGTCGGCGCTCGTGAGGATCACATCCTGTCCGCCCGAGCCGCCGGTCATCGGCGGAATAAGGTCGAGTGGAACGTCAGGCGGGCGCGCACCGGGCGGGTAGCACATGGCCGACCTCCTCGAAAGGGTTTCCGTATGCTCGCGCAAGATGGCTGATCTCGCTGAACGCGTTGCCGCGAAGATCGACGAGATGGAGCGCTATCTCGCGCGGACCGGCGGGCACGTCGAACTCGTCGACGTGGAGGATGCGATCGCGCGAATCCGCGTCTCGGTCACGCGTCCGCGGATGGGACGTCTGGTGGCGACGCTGCAGCTGAAGAGCGGGATCGAACGCGCCCTGCTCGACGACATTCCCGAGCTCCGCGGCGTCGAGGCCGTGAACCTGCCTCCCTACACCGTGTTGGGTTGGGACCAGCCGGGATTCACCCCCGTCGAGCTGCCGGAGAAGGACGGGGGCTAGAGCACCGCCTTCGCGATCCTCTCGAGGTCCGCGGTTGGCGGCCCGGCCGGGTCGGTACGCAGCACCTGAAGGCACACGTGGTCGGCGCCGCGCTTCCGGTGTTCCTCGATGCGCGACTTGATCGCAATGGCGCCGCCCCACGCGACGATCGCGTCGACGAGCTTGTCGCTCCCACCCTCGGCAAGCTCGGTGTCCGCCCATCCCAGCCGCCGCAGATTGTTCGCGTAGTTGTCGAGCTCGAGGTAGCGCTTCATGTGCCGCCGGGCTGTCGCCCGCGCGACGGCCGCGTCCTCGTTCAGCACGACGGCCTGCTCGACAGCCAGGAGCGGACCTGTCCCCAGCTCCGTGCGCGCGACCGCGGTGTGCTCGATCGGCACGAAGTACGGATGCGCGCCGAGTGCGCGTTCGGCGGAGAGCCGAAGCATCTGCGGACCGAGCGCCGCGAGTACGCGCGGCGCCTCGACCTTTGGCCCCGTATAGGGCGCGGCATCCATGGCGTCGAGGTACCGGCGCATGTACTCGAGCGGACGCGCGTAACTCTGTCCACGGGTCTTCACGGTTGGTGCGTGGCTGACGCCGAGCCCGAGCAGGAAGCGGTCCGAATATGCGTCGACGAGAGCGCGCGCGCCGTTCGCCATCGCGACCGCGTCCCGCGCCCATATGTTGGCGATGCCGGTCGCGATCACGAGTGTTTTCGTCGCGGCGAGCAGGAGACTCGCGTGAGCGAAGGCCTCCTTGCTGCCAAGGCTCTCCGGTATCCAGAGCACCCGGAAGCCGAACGACTCGATGGCGCGCGCATAGTCGCGCGCGCCCGCGGCCGGCATGCGCTCGGCTTCGAATGTCCAGACACCGACGGCGCCGAGCCTTGTGGCCCATTCGCGCGACCCTTCGGTCACCGCGCGAAGCGTACCTGTGGAGCGTTCGCGAACTCGAAGTCGCTCATCCGCTCGGGGCCGAGCGCGAGAAGCCGCTCGCGCGCAACGCTCGCGTCGGCGATGAGCGCGGCCACGTCGATGGTCTGGCACGTCGGTGCGAACGGGCGAAGACGTTCGACGCCTTCTTCGAGGAGGACCGACGCGCCATGAAAGTTGCCGCGGCGCCAGTGGTGAAAGCCGACGCCGACCTGGAGAATTCCGTGATAGAGAGCGCGTACCGGGGCGCTCGTGTCACGCCACAACAACTCGAGCGTCTCGTGTTGTTCGAAGAACTCGCCGGCATTGAACTGCTCGATGCCGCGGAGGAGCGCTTGGGGTGGCGGCTCGGAGCAGCGGGCGCGGGGTGGCTCGTCGGGTGCGCCAAGAGGTTGCCGTTTGGGCGGGCGCGCCGATTTGCGCGAGCGGCTAGTGGGTTCTGGCGTGCTCGGATCCGATGATCTTGCGGTACCGGAGCTCGTCTTCGACGAACTCGCGAACGAGGTCGTTATCAAACGCTTTCGGAAGGTCCTCGGGTGTGTCAGCGTAGGCGACCTTGATGCCCTCGTGAAGATCGTGTCCGGCGGCGAGGTAACCCTTGGGGAGCGCGTAGAGACGCGTGTATTGAAAGTGCCAGACCGG
>JBOGTG010000036.1:0-1829 GCA_050692175.1 Candidatus Limnocylindria bacterium
ACTTCGAAGACGGGGTCAGCCGGTAGCGTCACCGGATTGAGAGACTCGGACGGCGAGCGTTGCCAGCCATCGGGCGGGACGATGGAAATACCCCAGGCGCTGTCGTTCCAGCGCTCCGCGAGGATCGGCGGCGCGTCGACGTGCTGAAGAGCCTGCGCCGTGAGGATCGGCGCCGACTCAGAGCCCGTCGGCGACGCCGCCGTGATCCCACCGAGCGGAAGTACCAAAGCCATCACGGCCAGTAGTGCCGTGCGAAGCGCCGCGAAGCGGTCTGGTTTCCCCACCGCAGAGATATCGAAGGCACGCCGTAAACGTCACAGCGCTCGCTTGATACGAGGCTGATGCGGGGTTAGGCCGGCGACGATCTCCAGACGTCGATCTCGGGGAGCCCGTGCATCCCGAGGATGAGGGAGATCTCGCCATTGTGATAGGCCTCGTGCGTGATCATCCGCATCAGCACCGACTGCCTCGTGTGCTGTTGGGTCTTGCCGCCGATCTCGCGGGTGAACTCGTCGCCGAGCATCGCCGGGGTCCAGCGCTCGAGGCAACGCTCCACGATCTTCCACGTCGACTCGAGAGCCGTGACGAGCTCGCCGGATCCACGAGGTGTGCTCTCGTCGTCCTCCCAGCCGTAGCCGCTCGTGTTGAACGGTGTGGTCTCGGCGCCGCTCTCCTTGAACACGCCGCAGAGCCAGTAGACCCGCATGCCGGCGGTATGCCCGACGATCGCCCAGATCGGCCAGTAGTCCGGCCTGGCTCGCAGCTTCAACTGTTCGTCAGACAGTGACCGGACCTTCTCGACGAGCCGGGCGTTGTACTGCCGCCACATGCCATACATAGGAGTGAGGCCGCCGCTCATAGCGCGATCGTAAGAGAGAGCCGCGCGCTAGGAGCGGGCGCGCTCCCCTTCGGCTTTGCCGCCCGGGTGGACCGTCCAGTCGCGCTCGTCGAAGTCCTTCGCGCAGAACGGGCAGATGTTCCACTCGGGGCGAATGAGCTTCCCGCACGAGGGGCAGACCCTCTTGAGTCGCGTGCGGCAGGTCGGACAGAGGATGAACTCCTCCTGGACGCGTTCCTTACATGTCGGACACACGACGCGTTGTTCCGCCTCCGCGAGAAGGCTCTCCTCGGCGAGCTGACGCTCGTAGGCCTCACCCAGCGTCTCCTTGGGACGCACGATGAGATAAAGGAAGAGGCCGAAGATGTTGAGGATGACCACCATCAGGCCCGCGAGATACGGCAGGAGCTGGTTCTCGGTGCGCTGCTGCGCGTCGCGAACGGTCCAGAACACCATCGCGAGGTAGATCGCGAGGATGTACAGCCCCGCCAGCCGCACCGATAGCTGGATGAGCGGGTTGCTGACGATCGACGTCCAGAGCTGGTTGAGATCAGGCATTCAGCACGGCTCCTACGCGTACGGTGTCACGACGGACCCGGTCGCGCCAATAATCAAGTAGGTCTCTAAGGGTCTGCTCGAAGGGGATCGTCGGCTCCCAGCCGGTGGCGTGCTGGAACTTGGAGGCGTCGGCCCAGAGGATCGGGACGTCCGACGGACGGAGCCGCGCCGGGTCTTCCTGCGACCGGATCTTCACCTGCGAGTTCGCGAGCTGCATCGAGAGCATCTCGCCGATGGCCCAGGTCCGGCCGCGGCCAACGTTGTAGACCTCGCCGGCCTCGCCGCGCTCGAGCGCGAGCCAGTACGCCCGGACCATGTCGCGGACGTCGGTCCAGTCGCGCTTGCTCGTGAGGTCTCCGTGGTAAATCACCGGCTCGTGCTGTCCCGCCTCAATCAACGCGATCTGGCGCGCGATGGTGCTCGTCACGAAGTG
>JBOGTG010000037.1:0-7011 GCA_050692175.1 Candidatus Limnocylindria bacterium
ACGAGCAGGACCGCGACTGCGCCCGCTCCGATACGAACGCGGGGGTCGAGCGCGCGAAGCCGGGCGAGAGCGGCGTCCACTTCGCTAACTCGGCTTCAGGACCACGTTGAACTCGATGGGGCCACCCGGGACGAAGTGCCACCAGACGGTCTCGCGACCCGGCATCTCGAAGTAGAAGTCGAAGGCCGTCGTGATGTCTCTGGTCGCGGCGATATCGAGGTGGTAGTGGCCCTGCTCGTCGGTGTGCGGGCTGTAGCGCTGGCAGCCGTGCGGACCGATGACCACGCACACGTTCTTGAGCGGATTGCCCGACTCGTCGACCACGTAACCCTCAACGCGCCAGAGCCCGGGTTGTGGCGTTGGTGTTGGGGTCGCCCTCGGTGGTGGAGACGGCGGAGTCACCGACGCCGACGCGGCTGTGTCGACGGCTTCAGATGGCGCCGGTGCGGGGGTACCCACCGGCGTCGACGGAGGTTCGGTGGGGGTCACCGTGACGGGGACTGAGACCCCTTCCGAGGTCCGGGCACTCGGAGTCGCGGTCGGCACCGCCGCGACGTTCATGAGGCCGGCCCCGGAGAGGGCGAGAGGAACAGTGCCGAGCAGGAGGAAGAGGATCGCAATGATCCCAAGGCCCCAGCGGCTCTGGTCGCCCCGCAGCCGGGCTCCCAACGCATCGAAGCGAAGGAAGCCCGGCCGGCGAAGACGTCGCGCGCGCTCAGGATCAGGGGACTGCCGCAAAGCCCTCGTACATCATGGCGTTGTCACCACCGCTAGCGAACTCGCTAACGATCGCGGTGACCGTTCCGGTTCCGCCGTCGACTACGACGGAGTACTGCTTGTCCGCGGCGAGCTGGGTGATGGTCCATGGGTCGATACGCGTTCCGGTGCCCGCCGTGAGCGTGACGGTCTGCGTGTGCGCGAGCGCGCCACCGAGGAAGTTGTACCAGCGCAGCGTGATGGTCGTGGCGGTCACGCTCTGCAAGAGGATCGGCGTCGTCCAACCAGTGGCGATCGTCGGCGAGGGGCAGAAGCAGAGCGACTTGGTGAGGTTCGGCAGGAAGAACTTCGTCGCGGGTGACGCGGTAGCCGAGTAGCCCATCGCTGTCGAAGCGCTGAACACGTTCACCTGCGAAGCGAGGTTCCCGCCCGACGCGTCGATCTTGAACGTGTACTCACCGTCCGCGAGGCAGTCCGCACCGCCTGCGCTGCACGTCATGTTCGTCGTGCCCTGCGTGCTGAACGAGAAGCGTGGGTCGAACGCTTTCGAGGCGTTCGGCTGGATCGCGGGGAACGTGTAGGTGTTCGCCGTGCCCGTGCTGCCGCCAAGGGGCGTGAAGGTGATCGTCGGCGTGACCGCGGCGGCGGCGAGGTTCTGCACGACGATCGTGCTGTAGCGGCCAACGCCAAACGCGTTCTTCGCGGCGTACGAGCCGTAAATCGTGGCTGCGCCGGTGGTCACGCCGTTCGTCGCGTAGGCCACGGGCTGGGCCACCGTTGGCGCGTCGGCGTGCGTGTTCACGACGACGGCGATGTCCTGGTTCGATTGGACGGTGACGCTGTACTGCTTGCCGTCGACGAGCCCAGGCGCGCCGAGGGCGATGTCGTTCGAGTTCGGATCGATCGGCTTGGAGCGGCCTGGCTCGATCGTGCGCGGGATGATTACTGGCGTTCCGGTGCCATCGAACGTGCGGAAGGTCGAGGTCACGGACGCAGTCGAGTCGCCGAGGTTCTGGATGATGAACGGGGTGACGAAGAGCCCGAAGAACCGCCGCGTGATGTTCGGCAGGAAGACCGTCTTCGCGCCCTTGTTGAATCCGTTGTAGGAAAGCGCCTCCGCGCGGACCCCGGTACCGGCGTGTTCGTTCACGACGCCCACGATCTGCGATCCGAAGCTCTGGACCACGACCGAGAACTGAGCGTCGTCCGGCAGCGCGGTGTTCTTCACGGTGTCGTTCGGGTCGTTGCTGTACGAGGTGCCGGGCGCCAGGTTGAAGACGAGTGACCGCTGCACGCAGCTTCCGTCGGTGAACTTGTAGAAGGACACCTCGAGCTGGGTGTTCACGGTGCCGGTGTTCTGGATGATGAACGGCGTGTAAAAGCCGTCCGGCCCACCGAGGCGCCGGGTGATGTTCGGCAGGTACACCGTCGAGGTGAGCGCCGGCGGGTTCGGGTTGCCGGTGCCGGGGTCGGTGCAGCTCGAGCGAGGACCGATCACCAGCTTCTTCACCGGAAACGGGTTCGGGACGTTGGTGGGGTCCGACCCGAACACGTAGCCGGAGCTCGTCATGACGAACTTGTTCGTCTTGGTGGTCTCGTAGCCCGGCTTGACGAAGTACACCTCCCACGGGGTCTGTGGGTTGTACGTGACGGGCGTCAGGTCGATCACAAAGGTGCCGTCCACGGCCGTTCGCGCCCAGACGTAGGCGCCCGGGATGCCGAGATAGACATCGATGAGCTGGATGGGCTGCAGCGTGACGGAGTCGACGACCTTACCGGTGATCGTCCCGGTCATTGCTGCCGCCGGCGCTGCCGGGATGAGCAGAGCCAACTGCAGGGAAAAGACCAAGAGCGTCGATGTGACAGCACGTCGCAAAAGCGTTGAGCTCATTCGTGAATCCCTCCTCAGGGAAACGCCGCGACTGCGGCGCAATCGGGGGCTAACGCGCGTTTTCTACGTGAACTATACGGGCATGAGACGCGATTTCGATCAATTCCACCTCTCTAGTTGAGTGCCAGGCGCTCGATCGTGCGATAGGCCGTTTCACCCTCGCCCGTGCCAGAGAGCTGGTAGATGACGCCGCGGACGATGACGATGCTTCCCCACGCTCGCGGCGTCGGCGCGGGCGGAAGCTCGCTCCAGAGCCCGGTCTTCGGGTCCCAGATCTCGACGTTGCGCAGCGGCGCGAACTCACGCATGCGGAGCGGCAATCCTCCCGAGAGAACGACGCGGCCGTCAGAAAGTGCCGCACCCTGCGCGACAAGGCGCGGGGTCACGAGCGTGCCGGACTTGACGAAGCGGCGCTCATCGAAGCGATAGACCTCGCTGGTGCCGGATGCGACGCCGTCGCCGCCAGCGAGAAGCACGTCGCCGCTTGGGAGCGCGACGACGACCTGTTGAAGACGCGCGACGGTCATCGGCGGGCCGTCCGTCCACGAGTCGATCCCCGGGTCGTAGATGAATGTGGTGTTCGTCGGCGCTCCATCGGCGTCGATGCCGCCCGTCACGAGAACGCGGCCGTCGACGAGTGTGACCGCGCTGTGCTGCGTCCGCGCTCGCGGCATCGGTGCCGCATCGGTCCACCTGTCGCTTCGCGCGTTGTAGATCTCCGTCGAGCCCAGAAGCGCGGTGTTGGCGTTGCCGCCGGTGACGAGGACTCGCCCGTCCTGCAGCGCGGTGGCGGCGTGGTCGGAGCGACTGTGCCGAAGCGGCGCGCCGAGCACCCATCCGCGCTGCGATGGCCGGAAGACGTCGACGCGATCGACCGGCGACCAGTACGTCTCGTGCCACTCGACGCCACCCGCGACGACGACGAGGTCTTCCCAGGCCGACGTGATGCTCTGATGAACGCGCCCGAGCAGCGGTTGCGGAAGCAGCGTGACGCTGCCTGTCACCGGGTCGATGAGCTCGCTCTGCCCGTTCATGACGTCGGGAGCCGACCGATCGAATCCGCCGACGACAAGGATCTTTCCGTTGGAGAGCCCGACGGCACTCGCGTAGGCGCGCGGCTGGGAGAGCTCGCCGATCGTCTCCCACTCTGGCGTCGTCGCGGGTGCGGTCCGCGCTCCGCAGGCAGTCATGAGGACGATAACGACGAGTCCGAGGAGGTGCCTCACTGGACCTGGAGAGTAGCGCTCCCCATCGGGACTCCCTGTCCCGAGAACCACGCAACGCCTTCCTGCACGATGTCGAACCGCAGGAGATACGTGCCCGGGGCTGCCGGCATCTTCACGATGACGTTCAGGGTGACCGCCTGGCCCGGCGCGACCGCCGCGGGTAACGCGGTGCGCACGCCGTCCCACACGTAGATCGGGCCATTCGGCACGTAGAGGTGGTACGAGGCGTTGAACGCGCCCGGCTGCCACGTCATGGATCCGGCGTTCGTGATCGTGACCGGCACGGTGACCATGGAGTTGACCGCGCCGTTCACCGTCGCGGGCGCGGAGTAGACCGCGCTGAGCGGCGGCACGATGACCGTGACCTGCTTGACCGGCGTCTGCATGCCCTGGCCCGAGAACCACGTGACGCCTTCCTGCACGATGTCGTACCGGAGCCGGTACGTACCCGGCGTAGCGGGCACCGCGATCTGCGCGTTGATCGCGGCGATGTGCGTCCGCGCGGTCCCGGCAAGCGACGTGCGCAGGCCGTTCCACTCGACGAGGTTCCCGGCGCCGTCGTACCAGTGATAGCTGAGGTTCACGTCCGAGCCCCAGTCGAAGTTCGACATGTTCTCGATCTTCACCGGCACCGAGACGGTGAGCTTCGCGACCATCGTGGCCGGCGTCTGGTCGACGCCGAGCGATCCGCCGTAGAACGGCGCGACATATGGCCGGACCGTGACCGTCTGCTCGGCCATCCGGACGCCCTTGCCCGAGAACCACGAGACGCCTTCCTGCACGAGGTCCCAGCGCAGCGTGTAGGTGCCGGCCGCGCTCGGGAACGCGAGGTTCGCCTGGACCTGGGTCAGCTGACCGGCGGGGACGTCCGCGGGGAGCTTCGTCCGAAGACCGTCCCACACGACGCTCTGCCCCGCGCTGTTGATCCAGTGATAGCTGAGGGTCACCGGGTTCGCGCCGGCCGCGGGCCAGGTGAAGTTGCTCGTGTTGCCGAGCGTGATCGGCACGGTCGTCCGGCTCTGAGCCATCCCGGCGATCGGAAGGATCGCGTAGTTCGCGCCGAACGACGCGACCACCGGCCCGGCCAGCGCGACGGGGACATTGCCGGTCGCCGCGCCCTTCAATGAGAACCAGGTGACGCCTTCCTGCACGAGGTCGAGCTTGAGCACGTAGCTCCCGCCCGTCGTCGGCGCGGTCACGGTCGCATTCACGGTGCGGCTTTCGCCGGTGAGGAGATCGCCGCCGAGCGGCGTGCGCGATCCGTCCCAGATGACGTTCGCACCGCTCGCGCTCGTCCAGTGGTACGCGAGGTTCACGGGGAACGAGCTCGTCGTCGGGAACGTGCCGTTCCCGATGTTGCGGATGGTCACCGGCACGGTCGTGGTCTGGCCGGCTGTGAACTGCGGGATCGCGTTGAACGTGTACCCCGCCTTGAAGTCGACGCTCACGCCGGTGTTCGTGTCGTTGTCGGCGACGCCCTTTTCGGCGAACGCGAACTCGTTCTGCTTATAGAGGTCGAGCGACATCGTGTAGTTCGTCGGATAGACCGGTGCGGTCACCGGGATCTGCAGCGTGATCGTCTGCCCTGGCTGCACGTCACCCGGCAGCGCGACCCGGTTCGTACCCGGGAAGGTGTTTCCCGTCGCGTTGCTCACCCACTTGTAGCCGAGCTGCACCGGGCTCGCGCCGGTCGCGTTCCACACGCGGCCACCGTCGTTCGCGAGCGTCATGCTGATCATCTTCGTCTCGCCCGCGGTCCAGCTGATCGGGACGTTGTCGCTCACCCAGTCGACGCTCCAGTCGGCGCCGCGGAAGTACTGCTCGCGCACCGGCGTGCCGAAGATCGGGTTCCACCAGGTGCCTCCGGACTGCAGATCCCAGCGAACGATGTAGTTGCCGATCGCGGGCACGGTGAACGGGACATTCACGGCGCCGATCGCGCCGGGCCCGATGGCGGCCGCGATGGGCGCGCTACCACCCTGCGCGACGACGGTGGTCGATCCCTGCAGCATCTTGTATGACACAAGCGTCCCGGCTGGGATGGGCGTCTTGCCGCGGTTCGCGACGGTGACGCCGACGGTCAGTTTGGCGCCGGGGTATCCCGCCTTCGGAAGCGTCGTTTCGAGGAATGGCATCTGGTTGTAGCCGTTGATCACCGTGGTCTGTGCCATCTGTCGGATATTCGTGAGCTGCGAGTAAAGCGCGTTGCCGGGGCAGGCCGTCTGCCCGCCGTACTGGCTCTGGATGTAGTTGCAGTCACGGTGGCCCTGGACGTTCGGCGGGCTCGAGGTGACGTTCACCCACGTCCCGTCGCGGGCCTGCTCCTGATGGACGAACGAGTCGGCGCCGTAGGGCTGGACCCCGAACTGCGTGAACTTCATCGCGATGATGTTCGCGATCGACGCGACCATCGAGGCGGGCGGCGCCGTCACGCTGTATGTGCCGATCGCGGCGATGCCGATCGTTCCCTTGTTCCAGCCGTACGCGTGACCGGCTTCGGTGTTGTCGCCGCCCTGGCGGCCGGTCCACACGTTGCCGTACTTGTCGACGAGATAGTTGTAGCCAATGTCGCCCCAGCCGCGGGTGACCGCGTGGTAGTAGTAGATCGCTCGGATCGAGGCGGCGACCTGCCCGTTGCCGCCGTCGTCGGTGACGGTGTGGTGCACGACGGCCTTCTGCACGCGCTGCGGGTAGCGCGGGACCCACTTCATGAGCTTCTCGTCCGCGGCCCAGTCCGACCGCGCCAGGATCCGGGTCGCGTTGATCGCGGCGCTTGCGTAGGTGGGCTCGGTGAACGACCGTGCGACGTCCTTCGCGGCGCCGACGATGTCGTTCATCAGGCGCGCGACCGGACCAGCGTTCAAGTCGTTCACGTCCATGAAGGTGATCCCGACACGCTGCACATTGGCGGGGTTCCCGTCGGTGAGCCACACACGGTACTGCGCGAAGCGGGCGTTTTCCACAGCGAGCTGCGGCGACGCGTACCACTCGTTGGTGTCGGTGTTGGCCATGTCCTCGTCCGCGGTGAGGAGCTGCCAGTCGCTCCATGCCGCCGCGTCAGCCGACGTGCGGAGCTCCACGTAGAAGGTTTCCTCGGTCCCGCGCGCGGCGACCCAGTGCACGCCGACGCGGTCGTACAGCTGACCCGCGGCGATCGTCGGCGAGCTGTACAGGAGC
>JBOGTG010000038.1:0-5939 GCA_050692175.1 Candidatus Limnocylindria bacterium
CGCCGCGTCAGCCGACGTGCGGAGCTCCACGTAGAAGGTTTCCTCGGTCCCGCGCGCGGCGACCCAGTGCACGCCGACGCGGTCGTACAGCTGACCCGCGGCGATCGTCGGCGAGCTGTACAGGAGCGTTTCGCCGCCGGTCTGTCCCGCGTCCGCGCCGTTGACGGTCCCGCCGCCCTCCCGGGTGAGCGTCGCGTTCACGGCCGGGAGCGGCATGGTGACTTCGTTCGCCGTGATCTCGCCCGACACACGCGGCGACGCGACGGCGGGCGGTCCGGAATTCGGGAAGAGCGCGAGAAGGAAGAGACCAATGAGGAGTGCGAACCGCTTTTTGCTCAAACGTTGTCTGCGCAAGGGCGGAGGTCCCCTCTCTCTTCCTCGTTCACCTCCCCTGCGCGAGCGCTCATTGTGTCGCAGGGAGATGCGTCTGTACATGGTCGAACGAGAAAGGGGCGCAAGACGTTACCGCGCGGTGTCACTCGGGTTTCTTAACTAAGCAGCTCGACCCGTCGGCTTCGCCTCCGTGTCTCGCCACGGGCTCAAGGCTGGTTGATTCGCTCCTCGCGGATGAACCGCTCGTCGCTCATTTAAACAAGCGTGCAGGCGTGCGCGAGGGCGTGCGCTTCAAGGGTCCGCTTTAGAAGGGGTTCAACCGCACCATCGTCGAACGTAGGCCAAGACAATTACGCAAAAAGTCATCCGCCTTTAGATCGGCGGTCGCGGCGGTGCCGATGACGCGCACGGAGATCGTGTGACCGACGCCGGGCGGAACCTGATTCGATACGTCGACGGCCTGCAGCGCGCCGATGTCCGGACCGCCGCAGCGCATCACCGCGGAGCGCATCTCGGCGCTCGTGAACGTTACGGTCCAGCTCGCCCGCGGGTTCGCGGGCGCCGAGACCGCGCGGTCCGCGGGATCCGGCATCGGCGCGAGGTACGGCTGGCCTGCGCTGCACACCCACGAGCCGCCGGATCGGACGACGTTGTTCATCCAGCACCCGTCCGAGAGTGTGTAGCCGCCATTTGAGCTCGCGAAGTACGCGCGAATCGAGGCACCCTGGTATGTGATGACCCTGCCGGCGGTCGCGGTGACCGCGGCGTTGGACGAGGGCACCTCCACGCGCGTACCGCCGTAGCACTGATCGGCCTGGTCGTCGGTGACGTCGTAGTCGCGGGCGGATCCCTTGTAGCTCGAGTACGCGTACGTCCGCGCCGCGTACGCCTGCGCCTTCAGCGCTTCGGCGTGCCAGCTCGTGGGCATCTCGAGAGGCAGCACCCCGCGCACGTAATCGTCGTACGTGACCGTGTTGATCACCCGGAGCGTGCCGCCGAGGTTCGTGAAGCGAATGGTCCCGCGGTACGACCCGCTCTTCTGTATGAACCCAAGCGGCTGATTCGCGTCGATCGCCACGACGCTGATCGGTCCCGGGCCGGAGTACACAAGCCTTGGCGGCGCCCAGTTCGCCCAGACCTCGACGATGCCGTTCTTCGCGATGAACTGGAAGTTCTGCCCGCCGCCACCGCGCGCGATCTCCTGGTTGCCCGCGCCTTCGTTGAGAACACGCATGCCGCCGGACGAGTGGAGGTCGGCAAGCGAGCCCGCGAAGTAGCGGTTGTCGCCGCAGATGTAGCGGCCCTGCGACGAGGGCGCCGAGAGCAGGACGCGATTGAACGGTCGCTGGGCGTCTACGAACTGCAGCGCGGTGCCGGGGTAGTAGCGCGCCACGATCTGCTCGCCGTTGAGCGTGAGCCCGGTGGCGCCGGTGGCCCAGCCGTTCGCGCCGTACTGGCTCATGCCGACGCCGTGGCCGAAGCCTGATCCATAGAAGGTGACGCCCGGAACGATCGTGAAGTCCTCCCGCTTCCGCTGGACGCCGAGATGGCTGAACCAGGCGACGCCCTCTTGGACCATGTCCCACTCGAGGCGGTACGTGCCCGTCCCGCTCGGGAGCGCCACGCTGATCGGCACGGTCACCGACGTGAGCGGCGGGACGTTCGAGGGAAGCCTGCCGCGGGCGCCGTCCCAGATCACGGGGGTGCCACCGTGGTCGTAGATGTGGTAGCTGAGCGCGAACGCGCCCGGCGTCCAGGTGCGTGCGCCGTAGTTCGAGACGACGGCGGTGAGCTGGAGCGTCGCGCCGATGGTGGCCTGCTGCGGGGTCGTCGTCGCGCCGTATCCCGCCGACAGCCCACTCGTGACGGTGAAGGTCTGGCGGAACGGCCGCGATCCGAGAGACTCGAACCACGACACGCCTTCGCGCACGAGATCGATGACGAGCGTGTAGGCGCCCGCGGTGGACGGCGCCGTGTAGCCGACGGTCAACTGCTTGCTCGCGCCGACCGCGACGTCGCCACCGAGCGGAATCCGTGGACCGTCCCAGATCAGCGCCTTGCCGTTCCCATCGAGGAGGTGGTAGCTGAGGTTGACCGGATTCGGGCCGCTCGCGCTCCAGGGCTGATTGCCCGTGTTCGTCACGGTCATCTGGACCGTCTTCGTCTCGCCGAAATATGCGGGAGCCAGTGCAGCGCTCGTGAAGCCGGCCGAGTACGTGATCGGCGCGACGCTGGTCACAAGGCGCATGGTCGCGCTTCCAAGAGACCCGAACCACGCGACGCCTTCTCGCACCAGGTCGAGGGTCAGCGCGCACGCGCACGCCGACGGCGGAGCGGCAACCGTCGCGTTCACCGTCGCCGTCGCGCCTACCGCGACGTTCGCTGCGAGCGGGGTGCGCTTGCCGTCCCACACCATCGTGTTGCCGGTCACGGCATCGTGCCAGTGGTAGCTGAGGGTCACCGCATTCACGCCGGGCGCGGCCTGCGCCGGCCACAGCGCGGCGCCGGAGTTGGTCACCGGCACGCTCACCTGATACGTGCCGCCCGCGATGAACGACGGCAACGCGACCGTCCCGAACTTCGCGAGATACGGAGGCTGCGCGGTGACCGAGTACGGGTTGCTCGGCGCGACCCAGCCCACGCCTTCCTGGACGAGCGCGATGCGCAGGAGATACGAGCCGGGCGCGATCGGAGCGGTCACGCTCAGCTGCACCGTGCGCTGCTGCGTCGGAGCCACGTCGCCGCCGAGCGGCGTCCGCGCGCCGTCCCAGACGACGACCGCGCCTGATGCGTCGTACCAGTGATAGCTCAGGTTCACGAGCCCGGGCGCGGTGGACTTCCAGGTCTCCGTACCGTTGTTGGTTAGCGCCACCGACACGACGAACGCGTTGCTCGCCGGGACGGACGCGGGCGGCGAGGCGACGTAGGTCGCGACGAGGGTCTCAGCCGGCATCGCGAGCGCGGCGCCGCCGGGCAGCAGCAACGCGAGCGCGACAAGCGCCGATACGACGTGCCTCAAACTCACCCTTCCCTTTTCCTCAAGGCTCGCTTGTTCGCCGGGCTACGGGCCGGTGTGGACCACCAGTACGGTCTCGAGATGCCGCAGGTCCACGGCCGGAACGAGGATCGCGCGCTGGAAGGTTCCGTTCTCGCCTTTGGTGACCTCAACGACCTTACCGAGGATCAAGCCTTTCGGATAGAGCGATTTCAGGTCATTTCCGATCGCGAGACCCGCGGTGATCACGACGTCGCCGACCTTCACGTCCTCCGTCTGGAGGATCCAGTCCATAACGAGCGTGTCGCCGAACTGCCCGCGCACGATGCCCGCGGCGCGTGAGCCCTGGACGAGCGCGGACACAGCCGACCCCGAGTCAGTCACGAGGAGAACCTTGCTGTAGCTGTTCCCGACCTCGCTCACTCGGCCGACCACGCCCTGATCCGAGATGACCACGTCGTCGAGGAGCACCCCGTCCTTCGCGCCTGCGCCGAGGACGATCATGTGAACCAGTCCCGACGGGTCGCGCGCGATGACCGGCGCGCTCTGCGTCTGGAGCTTGAGCGTCTTCGCAGCCTCGGCGAGCTGCGTAGCCTGCTGCGCCTGGAACGCTTGCTCGCGGAGCTGGACATTCTCGAGAGTGAGCTGGTCGACCTTCGCCTTGAGGGCGTCGTTGTCGGTCCTCAAATTTTCGATCTCGGCGATGGCCTGCCAGAAGCCACCGGCCGTCGAGCCGACCTGTCCTAGGACGCGCTCGGCGGGGACCAGGAGCTCCGTTACAAAAGTCGCACCGGCCCGAACGAAGCTCGTGTCACGGAGAAGGAGCAGGGCGAGCGACACCAAAAAGAGCGCCGCGAAGGGCCGCAGGAACGCATTCCCTGAGCCCGGAGCACGCCGCGCGCGCCCAAAGGTGGCCATCGACGCTATTTAACGCGGCAAACGCGCGTCTGTCTCTACTTCTAGCGGGGTAGCGCGGCGTATGTCTCCATTACGAGACTGCGCTCGTAGTTCTCGAGCTCCTCGAGGATCTTGCCGCACCCGCGCGCGACGCAGGTGAGCGGGTCGTCGGCGACGTGGACGGCCATCTGGGTGGCCTCGGCCACGCGCGTGTCGAGCCCGCGAAGGAGGGCACCGCCGCCCGCGAGATAGATGCCCTGGTCCATGACGTCGGCGACGAGCTCGGGCGGAGTCTCCTCGATGGTGTCCTTGATCGCATCGACGATCTGCTCGACCGACGGGTCGAGCGCCTCGCGGATCTGCGCGCTCGTGACCTCGATCGACCGCGGCAGACCGGTGAGGAGGTCGCGGCCGCGGAAGAACGTCGTAACCTCTTCGTCGAGCGGATACGCGGAGCCGATCGCGATCTTGATGTCTTCCGCGGTGCGCTCGCCCATGAGCAGGTTGAACTCGCGACGCGCGTAGGCAACGATGTTCTCGTCCATCTCGTCGCCGCCGATGCGGATGGATCGCGAGACGACGATGCCGCCGAGCGACGTGACCGCGACCTCCGTCGTGCCGCCGCCAATGTCGACGATCATCGAGCCCGACGGTTCGTTCACCGGCAGCCCCGCTCCGATCGCAGCCGCCATCGGCTCCTCCACGAGTCGAGCCCAGCGTGCGCCGGCTGAGAGCGCGGCGTCTTGAACCGCGCGCTTCTCGACTTCGGTGACTCCGGACGGGATCCCGATGATCACGCGCGGGCGCGGCAGGAGCGCCATGCCGTTATGCACCTTGTGAATGAAGTAGCGAAGCATCTGCTCGGTGATGTCGAAGTCGCTGATCACGCCGTCGCGGAGCGGGCGGATCGCGATGATCGACGCGGGCGTGCGCCCGACCATCCGCTTGGCCTCGGCGCCGATCGCGAGCACCGCGCCGGTCCGCGCGTCTTTGGCGACGACGGAGGGCTCGCTGATGACGATCCCGCGCCCGCGGACGTGTACGAGCGTGTTACAGGTGCCGAGATCTATCCCGACGTCGCGCGAGACCAAGCCGAATACCGAATCGAGCAATCCCAGGAACCCTCCGAGCTGCGTGTGTCCTCGCGCCGAACTGTAACGCCCGAAATGGGCCGTTAGCGCGGCGTTGGCGTCGGAGTTGGTGTCGGTCTCGGAGTAGTTGAGCCCCAGAGCGTCGGTCGAGCCGTCGCCGTGGGCCTCGGTGTCGCTTGCGTCGCCGGTCTTGCCGTCGCAGTCGGTGCGGGTTTCAGGGTGGGCCGCAAGGTTGGCCGCGGTGTGGGCTTGAGCGTTGGCCGGGGCGTCGGCTTCACCGTCGGGTTGACGGTCGGCCTCGGCGCGCGGGGCGTGACAGTGCGCTCGGGCGCCGGCGTACCGGGGACGATGAGCGCGACGCCCGTGCCCGAAAGGCCGGAGAGACGGATCGGCTGATAGCGCTCGTCATAGACGACGACGCGGTGGACCGAACGCGGCGGCGTCTCCTCGTAGACCCACATGACGG
Source organism: Candidatus Limnocylindria bacterium (assembly GCA_050692175.1). Lineage (GTDB taxonomy): Bacteria > Chloroflexota > Limnocylindria > P2-11E > P2-11E > 3-1-20CM-2-70-9. The sequence goes on from JBOGTG010000038.1 coordinate 5,783, forward strand.
TGTGCGCGGCATTCGCCCACGCCTCGAAGAGACGGATGTGCCCCAGCCGCTTCGGGTCACGCCCCGTTGTGAGATTGACCGCGTCGCCCGGAAGGAGCTTGTCCTTCGTGATCGCGAACGAGACGTTCCATATCGAGTCGGTCGAGTAGCGGTCGAC
>JBOGTG010000039.1:0-24143 GCA_050692175.1 Candidatus Limnocylindria bacterium
GGACTGGGTGGTAGGCCGAGAGCGCCGCATCGATCGCGGCCGTTCTGCGAAGGCCATGTGCGGTCGCAGCGCACGCATCCACTCGGCGGCCCGGTGACCCGGCAATTTGGGCCACGTATGTGGGACGCCAACCTTCTGTGCTGGGCGCGAGAAGCCGAACCCTCGTATCGAGGAGACGAGCGGCGCGCTCGATGACTTTTGCCAGGACGAGATCGCGCAATCGATCTGGACCTCGCGGGTCTTGCTGAGGAACGGCCTAACGGCATTCATGACCTGAGCTGCCGGGGCGCCATTGATCGTCGTGGCATACGGAAGCTTGTGGTGTGGCTTGCGCCGTCGCAAACGGACCACCGCGCGCCCAAACAACTTCGCGACGTGCTCGACGACATCGCGGTCGGTCATCGAAACGCGAAGGATTGGGGTGCCCGGGTTTGACGGAGCGCCGCGGAGAGACGTCCCCTCACCTTCGAGGATTCCAACGAGCCAGTGGAACTCAAGCTCTTCCACGTTCTGCTATCTGTGATGAAAGTCGACGTCGTGTCACTAGGACTGGGCGGCTACGCGGTTTCGAACCGCGACAGAGAGGTCCACAACCTCTAGTGCTGCCATTACACCATAGCCGCCATGGAGCGAACGCGAGTGCGTTCGACACTCAGTCTATCGGACTAACGCCCCGCCTTCGCCCTCGCGTCCGCGTAATACGCACGGACGATGTCCGACGCCGCGTGGTACTGGCCGACGTCGAGGTACACGGTCCAGACCTCGATCGCGCCGTTCCAATCCTGCCTGCGATAGAGCGCCAAACCTTTGACGAAGAGCGCGTCTGGGTCCTTCGGTCGCTGCGCGAGGACCCGATCCGCCGCGACGATCGCGCCGTCGTTGCTGCCGGAGGCCACGAGGATGAGCCCGAGACCGTCGAGTGCCGCGACGTTGTTCGGATCCCTCGCGAGGACCGCTTGATAGCGCGGGATCGCGTCCTGCGGGCGGCCCGCCTGCACATACCCATCGGCGAGCGCGAGCTGCGTCGGGACGTCCCCGGGGTTCGCGCTCGCGCGGGCCTCGAGCGCGGCGAGCGCATTCGCCTGCGGAACGGTCCCGGTCACGGTCTCGCCGGGCGCCCGATCGCCCGCGGACGGCGGCAGGTAGAACACGGCAACCCCTACGGCGACCGCGGCAAGGAGCGATGCCACGACGAGCGTTCGCACCGGCGCGGCGCCACGCGGCTCCGGTGCGCGACGCGCGAACGCGTCGCGTTCGAGGGACGCCCGAAGCCGTGCGTAGTCCGCCGGCGCGATTGTCCCCGCGGCTCGCGCGAACTCGAGGTCGCGCAGCGAGCTCACGGCGCGCGCGACATCGTCGCGCTGATCGGGCGGATCCGCCGGCCAGGCCACTGGCCGTCGCGCGAGCGGCGCGATCACCGCGGCCATGCCGGCGAGGAGCAGGACGACGAAGAGCGCGATCGTCATCCCTCTGCGGCCTCCTCGCGCGCGACGCGCTCGCGTAGCGCCGCGATCTGCGTCGCGCTTGGCTCGGGCGGCGTCGGAGTGCCGACGCTGCGCAGCCGCCCGGTCACAAATACGAGCCCCGCTCCGAGCGCGGCGATGGGCACGAGCCAGATGAGGCCGCTCCACGAGTTGACCGGCGGCGAGAGGAGAATCCAGTCGCCGTACGCGGCGCGGAACTCGGCCTCGATCTCGGCGTTCGTCTTTCCCTCGCGTACCCGCTGGGCGACGAGGTCCCGCATCTGACGAGCGGTTTCGGAGGACGAGTCCTTCACCGACAGGCCCTGACAAACCGGACAGCGCAGCTCGGTTGTGATCTGGTCGATGCGCTCGTCCGCGGTGGCCTCATGCGGGCGCGCCGCGAAGGCGAGCGCGGCTGCCAGGGCGAGAAGGGCGATCGCGACGAGGACGCGGCCGTTCAACGGGAAGACGCCTGACCGCGGAGCTCTTCGATCCCCTTGACGAGCGTGGCTTCGTCGATCGGGCCGATGTGTCGTCCTTCGATGATCCCGCCGCGACTGATGAAGAAGGTCTCCGGCGGCCCGAAGACTCCGTACGAGAGAACGACGCGACCATCGTCGTCGGCGAGCGTCGCCCAGGGGATCCCCATCCGCCGCACGTACGCGAGTCCGTTCTCGCGAGACTCCTGCAGGTTCACGCCGAGCATCACAACGTCGCTGCCCCGGTATCGCTCGTAGACGCGGACGAGCGCGGGATTCTCCTGCGTGCACGGCAAACACCAGGACGCGAAGAAGTTCACGACCACGACCTTGCCCTCTAAGTCAGCTAGCGTGACCTTTCCCGAGCCATCGAGGCGCTCGAGGGTGAACGCCGGCGCGGGTTTGCCGACCGTGCCGGTGCGGATGTCGTGGGGATCGCGGCGGAACGCGAGCGCGAGCGTCCCCGTGAGGCCGAGGAGCGAGACCACGATGGCGATGCGGACGACCCGAGCGAGCATCACTTTGCCGGGGCCGCCGCTTCGGCGACCGTCATCCGCACCGGGCGTCGCCGCGGCGCCGGGAGTGCCGCGATGACCGCGCCAATCCCGACGACGGCGCCGCCGAGCCAGAGCCACGAGACGCCCGGGATCACGCGCGTTCGGATCGTCGCCCACGAGAACGTCCGCTGGTCGTACGCGGCGAGGATCGTGTACACGTCATCGCGCAGGCCGGCGGCGATCCCAGGCGAACCGACCGCCTGCGCGGTGTTCGGGTACTGCACGAGTGCGGGACGCAGGTACGTGCTCGCGCCGTTCCCGGTGATGACGAGATCGGCGACGATCGAGTCGCGGTGCGGTTCGGTCACCGGCCGAACGGCGTCGAGACGCACGATGTAGCCCGCCACCTGGAGCGATTCCCCCGGTGCGAGCGTCTTCTCCGCGTCGACGGTGCGGGCTTGGCTCGTCGCGACGGCGAGCGCGATGAGAACGATCCCGGCGTGCACGACGTAGCCGCCGTACCGGCGGCCGCTACGGCGCAGGAGGTTCGAAAACGCAGCGAGGCCGCTCTCGCCATGGAGCGTGCGCCGCGCCCGTAGGCCCCGTGCGAATTCCTGCAAGACCGTCGCGACGACGAACGCGCCGAGTGCGTACGTGAGCACCGCCGCGAGCGCCGTCGTGCCGGTGAGGAGCGCCGCGATTGCCCCGGCGGCGGCCCCGACGACGGGTGCGGTGAACTGGCGCTCGAGCGTCGCACGCGACGCGCCATGCCAGGGGAGCTGCGGGCCAACACCCATGAGAAAGAGGAGTGCGAGCGCGAGGGGGACCTCGACGCGATCGAAGTACGGTCCGCCGATCGAGAGCTGTGCGCCGGAGACCGCTTCCGCGATGAGCGGATAAAGCGTGCCGAGGAGCACGGTCAAGGTCGCCGCCATGAAGAGCACGTTTTGAAACAGGAAGATCGCCTCGCGCGACAGCGGAGCGCCGATGGGTCCGGCATCGCGGAGGCGCGCGGATCTCCAGAGGAGAAGGCCGACCGACAACACCAGGATCGCGACGAGGTACCCAAGGAGGAGCGGCCCGATCGCGGAGAGGCTAAACGCGTGCACGCTGTTCACGACACCGCTTCGAGTGAGGAATGTGCCGAGGATCGTGAGTGCGAACGTCGCGACCACGAGGGCGAGGTTCCAGGTGCGGAGGAGGCTGCGTTTCTCCTCGACCATGACCGAGTGGAGGTACGCGGTCGACGTGAGCCACGGCATGATCGCCGCGTTCTCGACCGGGTCCCACGCCCAGTAGCCGCCCCAACCCAGCACGGCGTAGCTCCACCACGCGCCGGCGACGATGCCGACGCCGAGGAGCGCCCAGGAGACGAGCGCGAAGCGGCGCGTTGCGACGAGCCAGCGATCGCCTCCCTCGCCGAGGATGAGCGACGCGATCGCGTACGCGAAGGGCACCGAGGTGAGGACGTATCCGAGATACAGCAACGGCGGGTGCAGCGCCATGAGGGGATGGTTCTGAAGAAGCGCGTTCGGTCCGTTGCCGTTGTCCGGGGCGACCGCGAGGCGCGCGAACGGGTCGGCCGCCGGCGTCGTGACCAGCAGCAGGAAGAACGTGAGCATCGCGAACATCACCGCGACCGCGGTCGTGGCAAGACGCGGAATCGCAGCCGTGCCGCGGAACGCGATGAATGCGGTCGCGCCGGCGAGGATCGCAGTCCAGAGAAGGATCGACCCCTCGAGCGCGGCCCACAGGCTGATGATCGAATAGAGGAGCGGCGTTTCGCGGGCGTTGTTCTCCGCGACGTAGAGGATCGAGAAGTCGTGCGTCGCGAGCGCGAACATCATCGAAAGCGCGGCGAGAACGACGAGGCCGCAGCCGATGCCCGCCGCGATCCGCGCGGATGCCAGTGCCCGCGCGTCGCGCCGCCACGCCGCGTAGATCGCGGCGCCCGTCCCCCAAAGCGAAAGAAACAGCGCCGCGCGGAGCGCGGCGGCGCCGAGATCGCCCGCGCTCACGGAGCGGTCCGGTGCGCGGGTGTCGCTCCGGCCTTCGGCGCGCGATAGACCTCGTCGTGCTTCGCGATCACCTGGGTCGCGCGAAACGTCCCGTCCGCGGCGAAGGTGCCCTCGACCACGGCGCCGGCGCCCTCGCGCAAAAGGCCTGGGATCGCGCCTGTCGCGATGATCCGCACGTCGACGGCGCCGTCAGTGATCACGAACCGGAAGTCGTTCGCGCCGCGCAGGTCGGCGGAAGACATCGACCCTGCCTTCACCAGACCACCGAGTCGCACCGTTTGACCGGCCGCGACAGCCTGCGCCCTCGCCTCGGACGGGGTGAGGTAGTAGACGGCCTGACTCTGCAGATTCGTGGCGGCGAGAGCGCCGACGAGCACCGCGACGCCGAGCGCCGCGATCAGCAGGACTCGGCGCGCTCCTAGACGCTCCAACACAATCTCAGGGCTTCGCCCTGGAGACGCGCTCAAGGCTGGAGCAGGGGCAGGGGCCCCTGGGCGCATAGCGACCGCTCGTCACGGCAAAGCCGCTCCTCGCTCGGCTCTTCAACCACCGCGCGCGCGCAAGGAGACGAGGTAGGCGAGCAGCGCGCCCCAAACGATGGTGAAGGCCGCGACGATGAAGATCAGGTTGTCCACAGCTGCTCCTGACGCGCGAGCTCGAGCGAGACGCGCGCGGACATGAAGTACGCGTAGAGAAGCGTGAACGCGCCGACGGAGACCATGAGCGTCAGGAGCATCGCGCTGTCGAGGCTGGGCGCGCCCGAGATGCGCAGTACGGTCGGCAGCTGGTGGAGCGAGTTGGCCCACAGAACCGAGAGATGGACGATGGGCACATCGATGACCGCGATGACGCCAACGACCGCGGCGCGCGTTGCGCGACGCGAGAAATCCGTCGACAGCCCGCGGAGCAGCAGGTAGCCGACGTACATCACGAACATGATCGCCGTTGTCACGAGGCGCGGCTCCCACGTCCACCAGACGCCCCAGGTCGGCTTCGCCCAGATGGATCCGGCGACCAGACACAGACCGGTGAAGAGGACGCCAATCTCCGCTGACGAGACCGCGATCGCGTCGAAGATGGGCCGCTTCGTCCAGAGCCACGCGACCGAGGCCAAAAAGACGACTACGAACGCCAGATACGCCAGCCAGGCGGTCGGAACGTGGACGTACATGATCCGGTAAACGTCTCCCTGGTTCACGTCGGTAGGCGCCCAGAAAAGCGCCATCGCGCTCGCCACGACGAACGACGCCGCGGCAGCGATGCCGAGCCAGGGACGAATGCGCGGGAACGGAGTTCCGCGCGGGATGGTGGTCTCTATCACTCGATGGCCGCTGGAACGATGGTAAGGCCGATGACCGTGTAAACAACCGCGAACGCGAACAGCAAGCCGGCCCAAGACAGGGCCCCGACAACATCGCCGGAGAGCGCCGCGCTCGTGCCGCGTGTCGCCGCGACGAGCTGCGGAACGAGAACAGGTAGGGCGAGGACGGGAACGAGTGCGGCGCGCGCGCGAAGACGAAGCGCGAGCACGACATCGACGACGACGATCGGGGGGAGCGCGAGAACGCCGAGGAGAACCACCAGAACAAGATGCAGCGGAAGCGCGACCGAAAGATTGAGGAGCACGAGCGAGAGGATGCCGCCGACGACGGCGACGAGCAGGAGGATGATTCCGAGTGAGAGCACCTTTCCGCCGAAGAGCGCGTCGCGGCCACCGGGAAGCGCGACGAGACCCTCGAATGCGTCGTCCTCGAGCTCGCGGTCGAAAGACCGCATCGTCGCGATGATCGTCGCGAACGCCAGCGCGAGCCAGAACAGCGCCGAGGCGACGTCCGCGTCGCGTGCGATCTGTGGCCCAACCACGAGACTCTCGAGGAGCACGAGCACCGCGATGAAGGTGACCGCCGCCACGACGCCGTCGGGCTGCCTTCGCTCCGCGCGGAGCTCACGACCGGCGACGAGAGCGATCCGGTGTGCAGCGATCACGCCGCGACCGCCGTGCCTTCGGCGATGGCGATCCGCGCCATGGCGAGCTCGTCGAGCTCCGGATGCGCATGCGTCGCCACCACGACCGCGCGGCCATCGTCGCGCGCGCGCGCGATCGTCTGCCGCAACCGGCTCGCACCGGCGTCGTCGAGGTCCGCGAAAGGCTCGTCGAGCAGGAGCAGGGGGACACGCTCGGTTTCGACGCGCGCCAGAGCAGCCCGCTTGCGTTCGCCCGCGGAGAGGCGCTCCACAGGACGATCCATGTCCTCGCCGACGCCCCACGCGCGGAGCGCGCCATCGATGCCGCGCGTATCGCCGCCACGGAAGCGCGCGAAGAACGCGAGGTTCTCGCGGGCGGTCAACCCGCGCAGGAGCATCGGGCGGTGCCCGATATAGAGGACGTCGCTTGACACCTGCCGATCACCGCGCGCGAGCGGCACGAGACCCGCCAGCGCACGGAGGAGCGTTGTCTTGCCTGAGCCATTCGGTCCGCGTACGAGCGTCAGGCCAGGGCCGACCACGACGGTGACGCCGCGGAGGATCGCGCGATCGTCAAGGACGACCGTGGCATCGTGGAGCGATGCGCCTGACTGCACCGTTCGCATGATGGGACGCGTTCTCGTCGTGTGCATCGCGCTCGCAGCGCTCGTCCTTGCCTGCGCTCCAGACCCGCCGGCGACCGAACCGGTGGCGAGGGGTCGACAGCTCTACCGGTCGCTGGGCTGCGCCAACTGCCATGAGCCCAACTTCTTCGGACAGCGTCTTGGACCGCCGCTCGACCATGTGGGAACGGCGGCAGCCACCCGCCGCCCGGAGGTCTCGGCCGAGGAATATCTCCGTGAATCGATCCTCGATCCAGGCGCGTACCTCGTACCGGGGTACCAGGACTCGATGCCGCGGGATCTAGGCCGAGACCTATCGCCTACCGACCTTGACGCCCTTGTCGCCTACCTTCTGTCTCTGAAGTGAAACCCTCGCCTAACACCCCCGCGGCAGACCCCGTTAGCACCGATAGAGCGGAGGACGAAGACCGAAACCTCGCCCTACGCGCCGGAAAGGGGGACGCGGCAGCCTTCGGAGCGCTCTACGACCGCTACGTGGGAGCCGTGTACCGATACGTGTATTACCGGGTCAGGAACGACATGGACGCCGAGGATCTCGTGAGCGACGTGTTCATGCGCGCGCTCCGGGCGATCCCGCGCTACGAGCCGCGGGTGGCTTTCCTTGCCTGGCTCTACCGCATCGCGCGGAACGCCGTGATCGACCGCGCCCGGCGCTCGCGAACGCAGATTTCGTTCGAGGACGCGCTCGCCCACCCCGGGGTCGACCAGATCGTCGAGCCCGACGCGACGATCCTCGCGCTCTCCGACAAGGAGGCCGTGCGCGGGGCACTCGCGAAGCTCACGCCGCTCCAGCAAGAGGTCATCGTCCTGCGCTTCGTCGAGGGATATAGCACTCTCGAGATCGCGAATCTCGTGGGCAAGCGCGAGGGAACAGTCCGCGGGATCCAGTTTCGCGCGCTCGAGGCGCTTCGCACGCTGATCCCTTCGCGCGAGGCGCTCGCATGACCGAGAGGCGCTCGCCGCTCCTCGAGCGGCCGGTGATGCGCGAGCAGTTCCGCAAGGAGCTGCGCGGTCGACTCATGTCCGAGGCCGTCGTGGTCCTCGCGCGGCGGCAGAGCCGCTTCTCCTTACCGGCGCTCCTCCGTCCCGCACTCGGAGCTGCGGCTGCCCTCGTGCTCGTCCTCGCCGGCGCGACGAGCGCCGCGGCGTCGAGCCTTCCGGGCGACGCGCTCTACCCCGTAAAGCGGGCGAGCGAAGATGTGCGGGTCGCGCTGACGTTCGACGCTTTCGCACGCACGCAGCTCCTCTCCGAGCTGACCGACCGACGCATCGAGGAGCTTGCCGAGATCGCCAGGCGTCGCCCCTCGTCCGCGCCCACCGCAACGCAGGAATACGCGGAGGCGGTCGAGCGGTTCGCGGATGCGCTCGACGATCTGCACAACGCTGTGAGTGCAGAGAAGCGCGCCGCCGCTCAGGCGCTGGCCGAGGCTGCCCGTGCCAAGCACAAGGCCGTGCTCGACTCGGTCAAGGACCGGCTCTCAGAAGAAGATCGGACGGATGTGCAGGAGGTCATCGACCGGGAAGAGGAGCGTACGTCCCCGTCGAGGCCTGACCATGACGGAGATGGTTTTCCTGGCGGAAGGCCGTCGAACGTCCCGACCAAGACACCCAAGAGATAGGGCCTAGGCGCGAGCCCGGCGTCAGTCCGGGGCTGGCACGGCCGGTGCATAGAAGCCGCGACATGTGCCGTTGCAAGCTCTGCACGAACGAGCGGATCTTCCTTCGAGTTCTCGCCCTTCTCTTCGTCGTGTGAAGCGGGTCCTCGTAGCCGAGGACGACCCTGACACGGCGGCGGTGATCAAGGTGACGCTCGAGGAGCGTCTCGGGGTCACCGTCGATCACGTGACGAACGGAGCGCTCGTTCTCGACCACATCGTCGCGACCCATCCCGATCTCGTGATCCTGGATGTGTCGATGCCCGGTTTGAATGGGATCGATGTATTCGACCTGCTCCGTGGCAGCTCGTCGCTGGACGTCCCGGTTCTATTCCTGACCGCGATGCCGGACCGTGCGGAACAAGCGTTCGCGCACTTTGGCATCACCGACGTCATGGCCAAGCCCTTCGACGCCGACTCGCTCGTTCGCCGCGTCGACGACCTGCTCGCCCGCGCCGCGCGAGTCGCCTAACTCCTAACAGCCAAGGCCGCAGCAGGTCCCATCGCCTCCACGAACTCTTGCTAAGGCCCTAAGCCCCAGAGGCCGCTCGACGTTGCGACGGCTATCCTGCCGTCTCCTCGGGCTCTGAGCGGAGCGGTGCGATGCGCGACCAGCGGCGGCGAACCGCAGCGGCGATGCCCTCCGCGTCTATTCCGTAGTGATGGCGCCAGAGCTTCTGCGATCCGTGATCGACGTGCTCGTCGGGAATTCCGAGAATTTCCAGATCCACTCGCGCTCCACGCTCGGCGAGAAGCTCGCCGACCGCAGACCCGAACCCACCGGCAATGACGTGCTCCTCGACCGTGACGAAACGCGGGATGCGCGCGGCCAGCGCGAGGATCCGCTCCTCGTCGAGCGGTTTCGCGAAACGCGCATTTATGACGGTCGCCTCGAGCCCGTCGCGGGCCAGGATCTCGGCGGCTTCCATCGCGGCGGTGACGGGATGGCCATACGCGAGGATCGCGATGCCGTCGCCTTCGCGAAGCGTCTCCGACAAGCCGATCGGGATCTCCGCCAGCGGGGTATCGAGCGCTGCGCCGACGCCGGTGCCTCGCGGGAAGCGCACCCCGACCGGTCCGCGGCCGGCGGCCGCGTGTCGGTATGCGGTCCAGACCATCTGGCGGAGCTCGGCCTCGTCCTTCGGGGCCATGAGCGTCATGCCCGGGAGGATCCGCATGTAGGCGATGTCGTAGAGGCCCTGATGCGTCCTGCCGTCATCGCCGACGATCCCGCCGCGGTCCATCGCGAACACCACTGAGAGGTCTTGCACGGCGACGTCGTGCACGACCTGATCGAAGCCGCGCTGCAGGAATGTCGAGTACACCGCGACGATCGGCATGATGCCCTGGGTCGCGAGTCCCGCCGCGAACGTCACGGCGTGCTGCTCGCAGATCCCGACGTCGAAGAGACGCTCGGGAAACTCCTTGAAGAGCGGGAGCAGGCCGGTGCCGCCTGGCATCGCGGCGGTGATCGCAACCGCGCGCTCGTCCGCTCTCAAGACCTCGCGAACCGCGTCGGCGAAGACCGTTGTGTACTGCGGTGCCGCCGGCTTGGTCGACCCAGTCGCCGACACGCCGTGCCACTTCACGTTGTCGTCCTCGGCCGGGCCGTAGCCGTGCCCCTTTTGCGTGTGCACGTGAACGAAAACAGGGCCGTCGCGGAAGTCGCGAGCCTTCTCGAGCACTCCCTCGACCGAGAAGAGATCGTGACCGTCGACCGGGCCGAAATACGTGAAGCCGAGCTGCTCGAAGAGGATGTTCGGAATGAAAAGGGCTTTGAGGCTCGTGAAGATACGGCGGCGCGCCTCCTCGGCGAGTTCGCCTCCGGGCATGTGCTCCAGGACCTGACGTGCGATCTGCTTCGCGCCGCGATACGGTTGGGCGGTGCGCAGCGCTTCGAGCATCCGCGAGACCGCGCCGACATTCGGTGCGATGCTCATACCGTTGTCGTTCAACACGACGATCACGCGCGTGCGCTTGTGACCGATGCTGTTCATCGCCTCGAAGGCCATGCCTGCCGTCAGAGCCCCGTCCCCGATGATCGCGACGACGTGGTTGTCATCGCCCTTGATGTCTCGCGCCACGGCCATTCCCTGTGCGGCGGAGATCGACGTTCCGGCGTGGCCCGCGCCGAAGTGGTCGTGCTCGGACTCGTTTCGCGCTAGGAAACCTGAGATCCCGCCGAACTGGCGGAGCGTGTCGAATCGTCCGCGACGCCCGGTCAGCATCTTGTGAACGTAGGCCTGGTGGCCGGTGTCCCACACGAGCTTGTCATGCGGAGAGTCGAAGACCCGATGAAGCGCGACCGTCAGCTCGACCGTGCCGAGGCTCGATGAGATGTGCCCGCCGGTCTTCTGCACGCTGTCGACGGTGAACTCGCGAATCTCTCGACAGAGCGCGAGCAGTTCATCTCGATGTAGCAGTCGAAGATCCCGCGGCTGCTGTACGCGATCAAGGACGCTCACATCGCGATACTAGCCGCGATGTTCGACCTTTCTAAGCGCGCCGTAGTACTTACGGGCGCGACCGGAAACATCGGGCCGGCGGTCGTCCGTTGCTATCTGGAGCAGGGCGCGCACGTCGCGATACCCGTCCGAGACGAGGCGAAGGGCGCCGCGCTTCGGGACTCGCTTGGTGGCCTGGCCGGTACCGCGGACCATACGCGGCTACTCGTGCGCGCCGCCGATCCAGGCGACCGCGCCGCGATGGAGCTCCTCGTCGACGAGGTGCTCCGCATGTGGGGCCGGCTCGACGTGGTCGCGAACCTGGTCGGTGGATACGCATCGTCCGACGCAAGCAGCGGTGACCTGGCCGCGTACCGCGACTCCTGGGATCAGAAGGTTGCGACGGTCGTGACGGCCACGACGGCGTGTATCCGTCCGATGCGCGCGCGTGGCTACGGACGCGTGGTGAGCGTCGCGTCGATGGCGGCGCTCAAAGGCGAGAAGAGTGCGGCCGGCTACGCCATGGCCAACGCGGCGCTGCTCCGCTGGACCGAGTCGCTCGCGGAGGAGACCAAGCGCGAGGGCATCACCGCGAACTGCGTCCTGCCGCGGATCATCGACACGCCCGAGAACCGAGCCGCGATGCCGAAAGCTGATCCGTCGCGCTGGGCGACCGCCCTCGAGATCGCCGCAGTCGTCGTGTTCCTTTCGACGGATAAAGCAAGTGGCATTACCGGGACAGCGATACCGGTGACAGCGCGAACGTAGACACGAGAAGCGCGACGCGGGGCGGCAACCCGCGGCGCGACTTCTAGACTGCCTGGCGATGTCGCTCTTCGTCATCCTCAAATTCCTGCACGTGCTCCTCGCGATCATCGCGGTCGGATTCAATGCGACCTACGGCGTGTGGCTGGCGCGGGTCGCGCGTGAGCCGGTGCCCACGCAGTCCTTCGTCTTGAAGGGCATCAAGCGGCTCGATGACTGGTTCGCGAACCCCGCGTATGTGCTCTTGGCGGTCACCGGCGTGGCGATGGTGTTCCTCGGCGAGCTTCGTTTCACGACGTTCTGGATCGCGGGCGGGATCGTGCTCTGGGCGATTGCGGTCGCGCTCGGGTTCTTCGTCTACACGCCGATGCTGCGCAACCAGATCCACGCTCTAGAGACGACCGGCCCGGAGGGTGAGGACTACCGGCGCCATTCCTCGAATGCGCGATTCGTGGGCATCCTGCTCGCCGTGATCGTCGTTGTGATCGTCTTCCTCATGGTGACGAAGCCAACACTGACCTAGCGATCTCGCGAGCCCATTCCGCGTAAGCCTCCGCCGACGGATGCAGGCCATCCGGCGCGAACATCCCCTTTCGCCCCTGTTCGCGCATCAGTGGGAAGAGGTCCAACCACGAGGCGCCGGCGGCCTCGGCTTCTTCGTGCGCGATCGCGTTGAAGCGCTCGATGGTCCGCGTGATGACGGCGGGGTCGCCGAAGCCGGACGCCGCCGGCGTGACGGACCAGTCGGGTTGGGGCAGAGCGACCACCCGGGCGCCCGGCGCGTCGGCCGGGATCGCCCGATGGATGCGCTTGAGCTGCTGACGGTAGCGATCCGCCGTCGATCCGCGGACGATGTCGTTCGCGCCGATGAGCACAGTGACGAGCGTCGGCCGGAAAGCGCGGAGATGCGGGAGCTCCTCCGCGATGAGGTCATCCGTCGTATAGCCGTTCACTGCAGGATTCGAGAGAACGACGTCGCGACCACCGTCGCGCCATGCGCGCACCAGAGCTGCCGGGAAGGATCGATCGGGAGTCGTTCCGGTGCCGATCGTGAACGAGTCACCGAGCGCGAGGAATCTTTCAGGAATGGTCAATTGTTCTAGTGTGAGAGAGCTTCCCAGAAAGGATCCCCTGAGCTGACCGACCTCGATCTCATCATCATCGGCGGCGGACCCGCCGGTCTCACCGCCGGGCTGTACGCGGCGCGCGCGAACATGAAGACGGTCCTGCTCGACTCCAAGGACACCGGCGGCGAGATCCTCAACACCGAGCTCATCGAGGACTATCCCGGATTCGAGTCCGTCACCGGCGCCGACCTCGCCAAGAAGATGGCCGACCATGCGCTCAAATTCGGTCTCAAGATCGAGACGTACAAGCCGGTCAAGGAGGTTCGGTCCGAGGGCGATCGCAAGATCGTGACGCTCGAGGACGGGACCGAGCTTTCGGCCTACGCGGTCATCGTGACCGTCGGCGGCGAGCCGATGAAGCTCGGGGTCGTGGGCGAGAACGAGTACCACGGCCGAGGAGTGTCGTACTGCGCGGTCTGCGACGGTGCCTTCTTCAAGGGAGCCGACCTCGCGGTGATCGGTGGGGGCGACTCCGCGTTTCAGGAGGGCCTCTTCCTGACCCGTTTCGCCAAGAAGCTCTACGTTGTCCATCGGCGCGACGAGTTCCGCGCGCAGGCGATCCTTCAGGACCGGCTTCTCAAGATGGAGAAGGTCGAGCCAATCACGCCAGCCGAAGTGAAGGAAATCGGCGGCAACGGCGACGTGAAGTGGATCGACATCGAGCGTGACGGCAAGCGCGAGCGGGTCAAGGTGGAAGGCGTCTTCGTCTTCATCGGCTTCAAGCCGGTCGGCCGCCACCTGTTCAAAGAGCACATCGATCACGACAAGAACGGGTACCTCATCACCGACCAAAACATGCGCACGAACATCCCCGGCGTCTACGCCGCTGGCGACACGCGGGCGCAGCTCGCGAAGCAGATCACGACCGCGGTCGGCGATGCCACGACCGCGGTGCTTCACGCCGAGCGGTACATCGAGGAGCTGAAGGACCTCGAGCGCGCCTTCCCGGCCGAGCCGAAGGAGGTCGTCGCCCAGACCGCGAGCAAGGCCGAGCTCCTGGTGTTCGCACCGGGCGACATCGTGCTCAAGGAGGGCGACCCGGCGGATCGCTTCTACATGGTGATCAAGGGGGAGGCCGAGGCGACGCATACGGGGCCCGACGGCGCACAGGTGGTGATCAACCGGTTCGGACGCGGTGAGTACTTCGGGGAGATCGGCCTCCTGAACGACGCTCCGCGAAAGGCCACCGTCCGTGCGAAGACCTCGCTCGAGGTCATGGCCCTCGATCGCGAGACGTTCGCCAAGCTCATGAAGAGCTCACAGGCGACGGAGGATGAGGTCAGGCGCGTGGCGGCAGAGCGGACACGGGAGCTGAACCCGCGCTAGGACCGGTCGCCAGGCGTTTCACGTACCCGACGACCACGTTCAGATCGAACGGCTTTTTGATGTAAGTCGCGATACCTCGGCGACGGAACTCGCCGATTGCCTCAACGCCGCTCGCGGTCTCGAACAACACGGGGATCTTGCTCGTACGCGGATCCTTCTGAAGCCGATCGTATAGCTCGAAACCCGACATGCCCGGGAGCCGCACATCGACCACCATCACGTCCGGGGTGATGTGCTTCGTCGCCTCAAGTGCGGCCGATGGCTCGTCGACGTGGATCGCACAGTAGCCCGGCTCATCGGAGATCGCGTCCGCGATCAACTGGCCGATCGCAGGCTCGTCCTCGACGACGAGAACGACCTTGCGAGCCCCTGCCTGCAGCCGCCCGTCGCTGCTGTTCTCCACGCCATGCCTCCGGCCCTTTGGCGCAGCAGCGCAGGTGCCGAACCGGTTGGGCGTCATCGATCTGTGAGGCGGTCGTGACCCGATCGGGTTACGGCCGGGTAAACAGGGAGGTCATTTCGCCGCAGCGCCAGCGTTTGGCGTGAGATATCGCTCCGCGTGTCCGAGCGGGCTCGAGACCCGGAACACCAGGGCGATCACGAAGATCGCGATGCCGATGACCGCGTAGACGAGGCGCACGTCGCCCGTGCGCTCGATGAGCAGTCCGCCCGCGAGCGCACCGATGGGCTGGGCTGACCACGCGAGCACCATCGCAATGCTGATGACGCGGCCCAGCATGTGGTTGGGGACGATCGCCTGCCTCAGCGAACCGGTGTTGATGTTGAAGAGGATTCCGAGACCCGAGCTCAGTCCCCAGAGGACCACCGCGACCCACAGCGATGTCGTGTACGCGAGTCCGACGGTCAAAAGCCCCGACAGCATGAGCGCGCCAAGCGCGACGTTGCCGAACGTCCATCGCTTCCGAAGCGGGCCCGCCGCGAGGGAGAGCAGGACCACGCCGGCGCCACCTGCCGCGAAGAGAAGGCCGACCTCGCTGTCTTCCGCCCGGAGGGCCTGCTTCGCGAACAGCACGAGCTGCGCGAAGACGGTCGCGCCGACCATGTTGATCATCGCCATCATCAGCGAAATGTTTCGGAGCACGGGGTGGGAGAGGACATAGCGCAGACCCTCGGAGATGTCCTGGCGGATGCTCGTGATCCGTTTGGTGATCGGAGCGTTGAACGGGCGGGCGATCAGCGAGAGCATCACGGCCGAGACGAGGAATGAGGCGGCGTCGAGGAGCAGGATCGTCTCGACGGATGCGAATACGAGAAGCGCTCCGGCGGCGAGCGGACCGAGAATGGACGCGGCCGCGAAGCTCGCCTGGATCCGACCGTTGGCGCTGACGAGCTCGGTCGAGTCGACGAGGCTCGGGATCGCCCCGAATTCGGCGGCTACGAAGAAGATCGAGAGCGTCGACGAGACGAACGCGACGGCATAGATCCACCAGAGCGAGAGGAGCGCCGCGCTCCACGCGAGCGGCACGGAGGCGATCGTCACCGCCAACAGAAGATCCACCGCGATCATGAGCCGCTTGCGGTCGGTGCGATCGGTCCACGCGCCGATGGCGAGTCCGAAGAGGAGCTGCGGCGCGGTGTAGATGGCGAGCGTTGCGCCGAGCGCAAGGGCAGAGCCGGTCAGCTTGAACACGATGAGAGGCAGGACGAAAGCTTGAGATCGTTTGGCCGGTCCAGTACTTCCAGAAGTCGCGGTTCAGTCGGCTGCGTCTCCGGTCGCGGCTTTCTTCGGCCCGTGTCCTCCCCGCCGGCCACGACCCCCGCGGCGCCCCCGTCGCGTCCGCTTCCGGGGCACACCGTTCGGGGAATCGGTCGTCGTCGCTGCGGGCGTCGGCTCGGCCGTCGCGGCGGTCGGCGCTGGGAGCGCCACGAGCTCGCCGGATGGCAGAGCCGGAGCAGGCCGCACCTCCCCATTCAGCCGGTCGAACTCGCCGAGGATCGTTCGCGCCTCCTCGTGCTCCTGGTTGATCACGAAGCCGGACTTCTTGCCGTGCTCTTCGGGACGCATCACGCCGCGCTCGACCGCGCGGCGCATCGTCGATTCGAGCGCGTCACCCTCGACGCGCGACAGCAATTCGGCGAAGAGGGCCTGGTTCACCCAGTCGATCCGCTCGCCCTTAGCACGTGTCGAAGCGACGAAGTTGAAGAGGTGGACGATCGAGGCGGCAGGCTGGCGCGCGTACACGACAAGCGGATGGCCCTCGGCGAGCCAGCACATCGTGATTTGCCGGCCGTCGCGCTCAACCTGTTCCGTCTGGATCGCCCCGCGCTCCTCCGCGATGCTGAAGAGGGTCTCGAGAAGTAGGCGGCGCTGCGAGCGGCCCCGCGCGAGACCCCCAGGTTGATCCGCGCGCGAGAGCGGATCGAGGACGGCCTCGACGGCCGGGATGCGCCGGGTGTCCTTACTCGTAACCGTGTCTATGCGCCGCAGCACTCTGACCAGATGGAAGAACGTCTCGGCGACGAGAGAGGCTGACATGTTCGGGGCGAGCATCTGCTTGGCTTTCGCGCGGGCGCGGCCTTCGAGCTTCGCGAGGACGGTGCCCTGCTCGATTCCCGCGTCGATGCGCTGCTCGAGGACACTCGATGCTTCCTTCTGTGAAAGCGGGACCACGCTCGTGACGAAATCACCGCGCGGCATCGCGCGAGCGTGCAGCGCCACGAGCTGATCGAGGAGGAGCACGGCAAGACGCCGCTGCTCCTTCTCGGACTCCGGCGAGGCCGTTGGAACGACCGCCGGAACGTGCGGCTCGGTCCTCGCTCGTAGGGGCAGACGACCTCGCCGCTGCGGGGTCCGCCGCGCCGTCTCCGCTGGAAGCTGCGGCTTGTCGACCTGCGTGTCGTCGGCCCGCAGCGCTGCGCGGGTCCAGCGCGCCTGCGGGATCAGATCTTCGAGGAGGAAGACGTCGTCGCGTAGGTACGGCGAGTCGCGCAGCTCGTTCGCGAGCGACTTGTCGCCGGCGATGAGGTAGACGTGTTTGTCTTCGTCCTTGATCGCCTTGCAGAGCGCGTTCAGGTCGCGGTCGCCCGAGACGATGAACCAGTAGTCGATGTCCTGGCGCTCCTTGTAGAGGAGCTTCAGCGCTCGGGTGATCAGGACCGCGTCAGACCGCCCCTTGAGGAGCCGACCGCTCATGCGCTGCGCGACGGCGATGGGTTCCATCCCGGTGAATTCGAGCGCCATGAGAAGCGTCTCGTCCTGGGTCGCGACCTCCTGGCCGAAGATCGCGAGCTTCACGCGGACGGGGCCGAACTCTGCGGCTTTTTGCAGGATCGCCTGCAGGATCGAGAGTGTTGACGGCAGCGGGCCCGTCGTGTGCTGGCGAAGGGTGTAGTAGACGTTCTCCCAGTCGATTAGGAGAGCAACGTCAGGCAATGGCTTTCTCCGTATGGGCTTCGCACGCCGCCTGACTCGTCCGCGGATCGCGGATTTCCACCGCGGTCTCGCGCTTTTGCTCTCCCTCGTCCGCTACCCCGAAGCTCTCGAGGCTCGGCCGTGAGCGCGTTCATCACGAACGCTTCAGTCGTCGCGCGCGCCGTTTTCAATAACTCTAGCCTCTAAAGCGCCCCGTGACCATCACCACCAGGGCTTTGGCCGATCTCGTACACATCGCCTCCTCGCGTGGTGCGATGTATGCCGACGCGCGGAGCGTCGAGCGCGAACACGAGGCGGTGAGTGTCAAGGACGGAGCAGTCGAGTCGGTCACGCGGACGGCCGATCGCGGTCTTGCCTTTCGTGTGGTCCACAAGGGCGCGTGGGGTTTCGCGGCGACGGATCGCACCGACGCCAGCGCGGTCCGCGGACTCGTGGACGAGGCCCTCCGCCGCGCGGACGCCGCCGCATCGGTGCAGCGCCGCAAGGTGACGCTCGCAGCGGTCGCCGCGCAACGCGGCGAGTACCGAACGAGCCTCAAACGTGACCCCTTCGCGGTGCCGCTCGCGGAACGCATCGATCATCTCCGCGCCGTCGACAGCGCGTCGGTCGGCCCGAACATCCGAACACGGCGATCACAGGTCGCGGCGTATCGCACGCGCAAGCATCTCGTGACGAGCGAAGGGACCGACGTGTCGCAGGAGATCGTCGAAGCGGGCGCCGGTCTCTCGGTCCTGGCAGTGAAGGCGGGTCGCAAGCCCGCCGGACGCTACGACTCGCGCCTCGTGCGCCAGGCTGGCTGGGAGTACGTCGAGCATCTGGATCTCGTCGCACGCGCGGCGCGCTATCGCGACGACGCGGAGGCCACCCTCGACGCGCCGCTCGCGGCGGAGAAGCCAACGACGCTCGTGTTCGCGCCCGAGTTCCTCGCGCTTCTGGTCCACGAATCGTGCGGGCATCCGACCGAAGCCGATCGCCTTCTCGAGCACGAGGTCGCGTTCGCCGGGACGACGTTCATGTGGCCGCAAG
The DNA here is from genome assembly GCA_050692175.1 of Candidatus Limnocylindria bacterium. GTDB lineage: Bacteria > Chloroflexota > Limnocylindria > P2-11E > P2-11E > 3-1-20CM-2-70-9. Next base: position 18,804 of record JBOGTG010000039.1, read on the forward strand.
ATCGGGGAAAGCTGCGCTACGGATCGTCCCATGTTTCGATGACCGCTGACGCGACGGTGCCGGGCGGCATGGGCACCTTCGGCTGGGACGACGACGGCGTACCGGCGATGCGGACGAAGCTCGTCGACAAAGGGATCTTCGTCGGGTACCTGACGTCGCGCGAGACCGCTGGCGCGCTAGGCGTGCCGGTCGCGATCGGCTCAGCGCGCGCCGAGGGCTGGCAGCATTTCCCGATCGTTCGCATGGTGAACGTGAGCCTCGATCCGGGGACGACGCCGTATCCGGACCTGCTGCGCGGCGTCGAGTCTGGCCTGCTGATGGAGGCGCCGGCGTCGTACTCGCTGGACGACAAGCGACAGAACTTCCATTTCTCGACGCAGTCCGCCCGTGTCATCCGCAACGGCCAGCTCGAGGGCTACGTGCGCGGCGTCGGGTTTCAGTCGCTCACCCCTGACTTCTGGGGGCGTTGCGATGTTGTCGCCGACGACTGGGAGCTCCACGGCTTCCTCTCGTGTGCGAAGGGAGAACCCCTCCAGCTCATGCGCGTCGGTCACGGCGCGGCGCACGCGCGTTTCCGCGACGTGCCCATCGAGGTGCGCGAGTGAGCCTCCTCGGTGCGGACCGGTTGCTCGGGCCGACGCGAGAGGCGCTCCGCAACGCGCCCGCCGACGAGGCTGACATCCACATCCATCGCCGCCGCGCGGCGATCACCCGCTACTCGCATAGCTCCATCCACCAGAACGCGGCCTCGGACGAAACGCACGCGACAGTCCGGGCGATCGTGGGAAGGGCGGTCGGGGTCGTCACCACGAACTCGCTCGACGTTTCAGACTTACGCCGCGCTCTCCAAGACGCGGCCGCGCTCGCCACGGCGAGCCGCCCCGACGATGCGTGGCCGGGCGTCGCCGAACCGGAGCCGGTCGCCAAGCCGCAGGCATACGACGAACAGACCGCGGAGGCCGACGCGGCCGGACAGGCGCGCGACATCGAGCGAATCTGTGCGGTCGTCCCCCGTGGAATGCGGGCCGCCGGCACGCATCAGATCGAGTTGACGGAAGACGCCGTCGCGAACACCCGAGGGGTGGCCGCCTACGCGCCGTCGACGATGGCGTATGTGCGCGCCCTCGTGCTCGGCGAATCGTCTGGATCCGGCTACGCCGAAGATCTGGCCTGGCGCGCAAGCGCCCTCGAGCCGGAGGCCGTCGCCGAGCGGGCTTCGAAGAAGGCCGCGCTCGACCGGGGTCGCACCCAGCTCGCGCCCGGCGACTACGAGGCGGTGTTCGAGGAACTCGCGGTCGCCGAGATACTTCGCATCCTCTCCATCACCGGTCTCGGCGCCGAGCAGGTGCGTGAGGGCCGCTCGTTCATGAGCGGACGCATCGGCGAGAAGGTCACCGGCGATCGGTTCAGCCTGAGCGACGACGCGCTCGATCCGCGCACCGTCGGAATCCCGTTCGACGTCGAGGGCACTCCAAAACGGAGCGTGCCGCTCGTCGACCGGGGCGTGGCTCGCGGCCCGGTGTACGACCGGGCATCGGCAAAGGCGGCCGGAGCTCGTTCGACCGGTCACGCCGCGGACCGATCGCGCTACGCGCCCGGCGGGCACGCCGCGAATCTCTCGATGGCAGGCGGGACGGCGACGCGCGAAGAGCTCATCGGCGCGGTGCGCCGCGGGATCCTCATCACGCGCTTCCACTACACGAACACGCCCGACCCAAAAGCGGCGACGATGACCGGAACGACGCGTGACGGCACGTTCCTCATCGAAGACGGGAAGATCACGGGGGCGTTGGCGAACGTGCGCTACACCATGAGCGCTCTCGATCTCTTCGCCGGCATCGACCTCCTCGGCCCGCAACGTCTCGCGCGCGACTGGTGGAGCTCGAACGGGATGGGGTCGGTGATGTGCCTTGTGCCGCCGATGAAGGTACGCCGCGCGACCCTCACGGGATCGAGCCCGCTCTAGTCCTAGCGGACGGTGAAGGGGAGCGTGGTCGGGTCCGGGCCGATCGCCGGACCGTTCTTCGCCACCACGTTCGCGATGCGCAGCGTGTGTGCGGTGCCTGGAGCCAGCGTGCCGGCCGGAAGCGCGATCCCCACCTCGAAGCAATCGCGGGTGGGGCAGGCGATCTTCGCTGCCTGTGGCAGGGCCCGCGAGTCGAGCTGGTAGTTCCCGCTCATCTCGACACCACTGCCCTCGCCGATCTGGAGCATCGGCCGGTCGAAGGTGACCGTGATCGCGTCGCCGACCGCCACGACCGATGTCACGCGCGGCCGTCCGCTGGGCGCCGCGGTGGCTGAGGGATCCTGGCCCGCGGCAAGCGCCTGGAGATAGCGGACGATCTCCCAGCGCTCCGTCTCGTTCAGCTTGTCCTTCCACCCGGGCATGGCCGTGGAGGAGACACCCTCGGAGATCCAGTAGAAGAGCTCGCCCGGCGCGTGCTGCGGAACGTGTAGTTGAAGGTTGAACGGCCGAGGGTTGAGGGTGAACGCGGCGGGTCCGTCGCCCAAGCCCCGGGGCCCGTGGCAGATCGAGCAGTTCGCCTGATAGAGCGCGCGACCATAAGCCACGGTCGCGGGGTCATCCGGTGTCGGGTTCTGCGCGAAGCGTGCGGTAAAGGGGACCGGCGGCGTCGGGATGTTCGGCGCGACGGTGTAGGCGATGCCGAGCGTCGCGACGACGAGCGTGCCCAGGAAGCCCGTGCTTTGCGCGAAGCGCCGCCACTCGCCGCCGCGCCGCCACCGGTAGAGCGTGAAGAGACCGAAGACCGCGGCGCCGACCAGGAGGGCGATCGCGATCTGCTCCATGCCCTGGCGCGAGATGGGGAAGGTCACTTCTTCGCTTCGGCCTCCGGTGTCGACTCGCCCTTCTTCTTTTCCTTGCGCGTCGACCACCACCACAGCCCGATGAACAGGACGAGCGGTACCCCGAGCTGGAGAATCTCGTCGAGCCAGGTACCGGTCGCGCCGTGCGCGGAGAGCGATGCGAAGATCATCGCGATACCTCGAGGCTATACGCACCGGTGCCTTCGTTCCCGATCGCGATCGTGATCTTCCAGGCGCCCGCGTCGAGCGCGGCGATCGCGAACTTGTAGCGGCCCGGTCCGAGCGTCGCGGCGTCTTCTGTCGCGTCGATAGAAGATTGCGACGACGGACCTGCGAACGTGGCGCGCACCTGTTTCCCGGTGACCGGGTTGCCGTCCGCTCCGATCACGACCGCGAACATCGTGAGCGGCGCGCCCGCTTGCGGCGTCGCCGGGTCGGTGAACACGATCGTCGTGTAGGGACCGATGGTGACGACCTGCGAGTTCGTCGCCCCGCCGCTCGGCGCGCCGACCGGGAACGTGAAGACGGTGCTCACATCCTCGCGCCCGGCGAGCCGAACAATCGTGTGGATCCGCCAGGTCCCAAACATGGCCGTGGGGCTGCCGTTCGCGACGTATTCGCCGGGCGCGCGCTCGATCGCGACGAGCTCCTGCTCGCCCATGTCGTGCTCGACCATCGTGAAGCGGAAGGCGACCTTCTCGGCACCGGTGACCGGCGCGAGCGCTTGACGTATGCGCAGCACGTAGGTGTTGCGGCCAGGCCCGCCGCTCGCGACGAGCATCTCGAGCCGGTAACCGGAGACGTGCTGGGTCTGGTCATACGCGGCCGCCGAGGGTTGCGCCGGCGGCACGAATGCGGTGAGGAATGCGGCCGCGACGATGATCACGACGAAGATCGCGGTCTCCGCGAGTGTGTCCCGGACGAGAGCCGCCCGCGCGCGGATCCCCGCGCGAAGACGTGGCCCCCACCGAAAGAGGTTGAGCGCTCCGATCCCCAGCGCGAGGAGGACGAGCACGATCTTCACCGCGAGGGCGACGCCGTACGGCGTCTCGTAGAGGTCGTTGATCAGCACGAGGCGGTCGAAAGCCTGGAGCACACCGGAGGTGATAAGCAGCGCGGTGGCGATGAGCGCGGTCACCGAGAAGCGCCAGACCGTGCTGCCGAGCACTCTCGCGTCCTCGGCCGTCTCGTCCCGTCGTGCGAGGAGCACACACCACAGGAGCGCCACGACCCCGCCCGTCCAGACCGAGACCGCGAGGACATGCACGAAGTCGAGCGCCATGCCTTTGAGGCTCCCGAGCGCCGTCGCATGCGACACGAGCGTCGCCGTCATCGCTGCGGCGATGCCCGCGGCGAGCGCGACCATCCGCCGAGGACGGAACGTGGCGAACGGACCGAGCGTCATGACGCCGCCTACTGCCAGGGCCCCGACGGGCCGCATCAACGCGAGGCGCGGCGTGACCGACACGGCCGCGAGCACGATTCCCGCGAACGCCCGAACCGCGAGCATGACCCCGAGCCGCGGAGGCATCTTCGCGCCCTGATCGACGATGAGCGCCAGCGATCCCGCGACCATGAGCGCTCCCGCGATCGCGAGCAGCCACGACTCGCGCCGCGGATCGACGCCCGCCGGTGCGATGAAGAGCACGAAGAACGCGGTCCCCAGACCAAGGGCGATGCCGGCGTAGGAGAGCACTCGGCCAGATATCTCGAGCGGCGTCGGGGGCTGGGCGGGATCGCCTACGTCCGGAACCGCCGGCAGCGGTCCACTTCCGACGACGAAGGCGAAGGCGCCTTTCGTGACGTGACCGTCGACGGCGCTGAGAGCGGTCCAGGCGACGGTGTATCCGCCGTCGGGGATCGCTTCGAGCGAGACCCTGAGCCCGTTCGGATCGCCCGACGGCGCGACGTCGCCCTTGTCGTGGCGTTTCCCGGCGGTGTCCAGCACCTGGATGTCGCTCCCCTTCGGGTCAGGCGGCTCGCTGAACTCGATGCGTATCTCGCTCGGCGGCCTCACCAGGCGGGCGTCGGACGCCGGGTTCGAACGGACGTAGTTCGCGTGTGCCTCGGCGACGCCACCCAGCAGGGTGACGCCACCGAGCACGCAGCAGGTGGCGATGAGCGCGAAGCGGCGCATCAGCGCCGCCGTACTACCACTCCCGCGGCTGACGCCAGCAGGGCGAGGCCGCCGAGGATGATCCCGGCGATGACAAGCGTTTGCAGCTGATCGAGGCGGGCCGCGAGGTCCGTGCTGGGAACGACCTTCGCAGGGTACTGCAGTGCATCGGTCGACTCGATCGAGCCGAAGCGCCCCGGACCGGATTCGAACTTCTCGTCGACGTTGGTCGTTCCAACGGTGCCGACGATGCGGAAGATGTAGTCGCCGGCCCTCGTCGGCAGCACGAAGCCGGAGTATTTGCCCGGCTGCCCAAAGCGGGCGGCGAGCGTGAGTGGCTGAGGCGTGGCGCTGCCGCCGAACGTGACGTCGGCCTTGAGCGTCTTGTCGAGGCCCTC
>JBOGTG010000040.1:0-5716 GCA_050692175.1 Candidatus Limnocylindria bacterium
GCCTACGGCAGGGTCGACTTCGGCGCCTTCGGCGCCTGCTCCAACTGCCGAGCGCGCCGCGCCTCCGCCACCTCAAAGTTCGTCCCCGCGTCCCGCACCCGCGGCGACCGCGACGGCGGAGCGTCCCGACCTCTCAGATGTGAGAGCGACTCCCGCGGTGAGGAAGCTCGCGGGCGAGAACGGCATTGACATCTCGCAGATCGAAGGGACGGGGCTCGGCGGGCGCGTCTCGCGCAAGGATGTCGAAGACTTCATCGCGCAACGCCAGTCGTCGCAGCAGCATGCGGCGGCCCGCGTCGTTCCGGCACAACCGCAGGCGCAGTCACCGTCCGCCCCCGCGCGGCAGGCGCCCGTGCCGTCGCTCGCCGGAGACGAGCTCGTTCCGCTCTCGCAGATGCGGCGCGCGATCGCGAACAACATGGTCCAGGCGTGGACCGCGCCGCACGCGCACGCCGTAATGGAAGTCGACATGACCGACCTCATGCGGTACCGCGACCGCGTCAAGAGCGAGTTCCAGGAGCGAGAAGGTTTCGACCTGTCCCCCGCGGCGTTTATCGCGAAGGCGGTGGTCGAGGCGCTACGAACCGTGCCTTCGGTCAACTCGAGTTGGACGGATCAGGGACTCATTCGCCACAGGGAGCTCAATCTCGGGTACGCCGTCGCGCTCGGCGAGGATGGCCTCATCGTGCCCGTCATCAAGGACGCCGACGGAAAGAGCCTCGCGGGCCTGATGCGATCAATCCGCGATCTCGTCGATCGCGCGAAAGCCCGGCGCCTGACACTCGACGATCTCTCGGGCGGCACCTTCACGCTGAACAACACCGGACCGCTCGGGACCATCGTGTCGAGCCCGATCGTCCCACCTGGCCAGGCCGCCATCCTGTCCTCGGAATCGATCCGCAAGCGCCTCGTCGTGACGGACGAGGACGCGATCGCGATCCGACAGATGATGAATATCGTCATCGGCTTCGACCATCGCGTCGTCGATGGCTCGACCGCGGCGCGCTTCCTCACCGCGGTGCGCGACTGGCTCCAGACCACGGGCACGTCGGTCACGGTGTATTGAGATGGAACGAGCGACGAGGGGCTTTGCCGTGAGGAGCGGTCGCTCCGCGCCCAGGGGCCCCCACCCCTGCTCCAGCCTTGAGCGTGTCTCCCCGGTCGCTTCGCGCCCAGGGGCCCCTGCCCCTGAGCCGGGAGATTGAGCTAGTGGCCGAGCTCGCTCCGATCAAGTTCGAGATGCCTGGCGAGGTCGAGCGTCCGCGCTCGCGGGGTCGAGGTGTCGCGAACACCGTCGTGCCGATCGACCGCGCACGGCCGGAGTGGCTCAAGGTCCGCCTTCCGATGGGTCCCGAGTACGAGAACCTCCGGCGGCTGATGCGATCGAAGTCGCTCCACACGGTCTGCGAGGAAGCCCACTGCCCGAACATGGCGGAGTGCTGGGGCGCGGGCACCGCGACGTTCATGATCCTGGGTGACACGTGCACCCGGTCGTGCGGCTTCTGCGCCGTGAAGACCGGCCGACCGGGGATCGTCGATCTCGACGAGCCGGCGCGCGTGGGCGCGGCCGTCGCGCAGATGGCACTCGGCCACGCCGTAGTCACCAGCGTGAACCGCGATGAGCTGCCCGATGGCGGGGCGTCGCTCTTCGCGGCGACGATCCGCGAAATCCGCGCGCAATCGCCGGGAACGACCGTGGAGGTGCTCATCCCGGACTTTATCGGCGACCCCGCCGCGCTCGACGTCGTGCTCGCGGAGCGGCCGGAGATCTTGAACCACAACGTCGAAACGGTCGAGCGGCTCTATCCGCGCGTGCGGCCTCAGGCACGGTATCCGCGTTCGCTCGAGGTCCTTCGTCGCACGAAGGGGCGCGCGCCCGAGCTCGTCTGTAAGAGCGGGATCATGGTCGGGCTGGGCGAGACTCGCGAGGAAGTCATCGCGACCATGCGCGACATCGCAGATCAGGGGACCGACGTCCTGACGGTAGGCCAGTACCTGCGGCCGTCGCCGATGCATCTGCCGATCGAGCGGTACTGGACGCCGGAGGAGTTCAAATCGCTCCGCGACGAGGGCATGACGATGGGCTTCCGGCACGTCGAGTCGGGGCCGCTCGTCCGTTCGTCGTATCACGCGGAGCGACACGTCGGCCTTGGGTAAATCGCTGCACGCGACCTGGCTCGGGCGAGTCGACTACGTCGACGGATGGCGGACGCAGGAAGCGGTCGCGACGCGCGTGCGCGACGGCGGTGCCGAGCGCCTGCTGCTTCTCGAGCACGATCCGGTCTACACGATCGGCCGGCGCGGAACCACCGACCACCTTCTGGTTGGGCCCGATGTGCTCCGCGCGGCCGGCGTGTCGGTCTATCGAGTCGACCGCGGCGGCGACATCACCTACCACGGTCCCGGCCAGCTCGTGGGTTATCCGATCACCGCTTTCGCCGAAGGTGCGGATCTCGTCGCGTACGTCCGCGCGATCGAGGAAGCCCTGCGCGACGCGCTCGGAAGCTATGGCGTGGCGTCGCGGACCGAGCCTGGAAAGACCGGCGTATGGGTCGATCTGCCGGATGGTCGCCCCGCGAAGATCGCGGCGATAGGTGTGCGCGTGTCGCGCGGCGTCACGACGCACGGCTTCGCGCTGAACGTATCGACCGATCTCGCCGCGTTCGAGCGCATGTTGCCCTGCGGCTTTCAGCATGAGGTGGCGTCGCTCGAGCGACTCGGCGTTACGGCCGGCGTCTCCGAGGTGGGGAAGCGGTGCGCTCGCGCGCTGGCTGCGCGGCTTGGCCGCGATCTCGTCGTCGGCACGTCGGTCGAAGCGCCACGTGATGCGGAAATCCCCACGGACGCACCAGTTCGCGCGGCGCTCAACCTTCTCGCGGAGCCGCTTCCCGCCTAGCTTTCGCGCGTTGCGGATGGGCCCTCATGCATTTGCGGTAGCCGAGGACCCTGCGGCCGGACGGTCCTGGGAAGGTCCCCACCCAGTCGGGTGACCGAACGCGCTATGGAGACACGATTAGTCGGACATAACGTTAGGCCTGACGGTGGGAATGAAGTTCAGTAAGCCAGCGATCACGCGGACCCTCGGTGAGCCGATGGTGTGTCTCGATGCCACGGCGCTCACCCAGCGGATCGGGGGCATCTCGCACCCCGAAAAGGCGGTTACCTCCCCGATCTACGAGGCGATGTCCACGCGCCAGCAGCCGTACGAGGCGAAGTGGCGGAGGGCGCTGAAGCCCCGTTAGCTAGCGCGCCCTATTTGGCCTTCTTGCCGATGGTGCGGATGAAAGTCTCGATCGGGATGGCCGTGAGCGTCTCGATCTGGACCGTCCCACGCGCGCCGAGGCCAACGGAGACCCGCGCGATCGTCTCGTTGTCCTTCGCCTCCACGATGTTGACGAAGTCGTAGCGTCCGAGGGTCGCGTACTGGGCGACGACGCGGGCGCCCATGGCCTCGATCTCTTCGTTGACCTTTTTGATGCGGCGCGGGTTCGATTGCAGAGTCTTGACGCCAGCCGCCGTCACCTTTGTGAGAAGGACATACGTCGCCACGGTTCTCCCTCCAGCCCCATACTCGAACGCGAGCATATGCCGACGTTCACTCGGGCTCAGGCCGAGGCCGTTCTCCCCAAAGTCCGTCCGCTGCTCGAGGACCTGCAGCGCCGAAAGGCCTCGTACGATCGGCGGCCCACAGACCCTGTCGCGAAGGAGATCAACGCGCTCCTGCTCGAGATCGCGCGCTTCGGGGTCGACGTGAAGGATCCGGACCAGGGCCTCATCGACTTCCCCGCGATGCGTCGCGGACGCGAGGTCCTCCTCTGCTGGAAGCTCGGCGAAGGCGATCGCATCAGCTACTGGCACGACTTCGAGTCTGGGTACGCGGGCCGGAAGCTCATCGAGGACTGAGCGACGCACATTTGTGCGACGGCGTTCGCACATTTCGACGACGTCTTTGCACGTTTAGGGGACATACACGCACGCATGTTTCTGTCTAAATCTCGTGGTTGGAGAGCCACGACTTTGCCTGGGCTGCCGGGTTTTTCGATGGCGAGGGTTGGGCGAACCGCACGAAGCGAGGGGTCCATTCGCAGATCAACCAGGCCGGCCGCGATGGGATGCCCGAGGTGCTCATCAAGTTCCAGCGGATCGTCGGCGTCGGCCGGATCAAGGGCCCGGTCATCGTCGAAGGCAGGCAGCCGCTTTACCACTGGGAAGCCACATCCCGACCCGACCTCACGCGAGTAGTCCAACGAATCGGACCGTGGCTCTGCCCGGTCAAGCGAGCTGAGTTCGAGCGGACCTTAGACGAACCGCTCCCGGCTCAGATCTGGCCCGGCTCGATGAGCGAGGAGCTCGCCTGGGCCGGCGGATTTTTCGACGGCGAGGGCTCCACGTATCTGGAGAAGCACCGGACACACCCGGGGTACTTCTACCCGGTTCTTTACGTTCCGCAGTCCGCTGACATTGGCGTCGCCCCAGAACTTCTGCGTTTGAGGTCCGCGGTCAGCGGTCTCGGGGAAATCTCAGGCTTCCGTCAGGACGGACCCGACTCGAAGCCGTACCGGCGGTGGCGGGTCGTGACGGCGTTCAAAGTCCAGGCGGTGCTGCATCTCCTTTGGCCGTTCATCGGCGTCGTGAAACGGACCCAGGCTCAGCACGTCATGGAGACGATCCACGGTCAGCCTGATCTACCGCGGGGCAATCCGGCGTTCGGGATAGCCGGTGCGCGCTACTGCTTGCGCGGACACGACAAATGGAACGCGCGCATCAGACCCTTCAAGGGTCGAGGGAAGAACGACGAAGATCCCCTGAACCATCTGAGGCAGTGCCTAGCCTGCGTGCGCGAGGACGCACGGGCGCGGGGAAACAAGAAGCGACGGCCATGAGGTCATCGCCTTAGTCAGTCTCCTAGTAGGTTACTTGTTGAAGTAGACCTTGTTGATCTCGATGTAGTTCTTCCACTTGTCGGGCACAGCGTCCTCGGGAAAGATTGCGCTTACGGGACACACCGACTCGCACGCCCCGCAGTCGATGCACTCATCGGGATGGATGTAGTACATGTTGTCTGCATCAGTTGTATATATGCAGTCAACCGGACACACGTCAACGCATGACGCGTCCTTGACGCTCACGCATGGTTCCGTGATCACGTAGGTCATCTGTGAGTCCTTCTCCCGTCGCGTACATGTGGAAGAATTCGCGTGCTGATTTCTCAGCCTATCATCGCGCGACGTGAGTAGCGAAATCGCGGAGTTCCCGCTGCCGGCCGACGTGACCGAGGAAGAACGCGCCACGGCGAAGCGCGAGATCGGCAAGTACACAAAGGTCATCGCCGAGGAACCGCGCGTCATCCGTTTCGCCGGCAGAACGATCGGGCAGACAGGACCGGTCTGGCACTTTCAATACACGCGTCTCTACGCGCTCCCCAAGGGTTACCTCGCCGCCGGACACGATCTTCACGAGGGCATCAAGGTCGCCTACGCGGACACGCCGGAAGACCTCCCCAAAGCATTCGATAACGATCTCGTTCGCGAGTTCGTCGAAGACGAGCTCCGCTACCGCAAGATCATCGGATCCGAGCACGCCCGAGCCCAGTAGCCGCTCTCGCAAATCCGCGCGCCCGCCCAAACGGCAACCTCCTGGCGCACCCGAGGAGCCCGCCCGCGCCCGCTGCTCTGGCCCGCCACCGGCGGCGCTCGTCCGGGGCATCGAGCAATTC
>JBOGTG010000041.1:0-5522 GCA_050692175.1 Candidatus Limnocylindria bacterium
CCCATCGTCCCCGTCGGCGACTACATCGCGGCGTACGAGGACGAGATGGAGCCACTCAAGAAGTACGACGACGCGCTCTTCGGAGGCTCGCCCGAGCAGGTGCCCGATGGGTACCGGCAAAGCAATCCGCTGACCTACGCGGAGCACATCCGCGTGCCCATGCTGCTGGTCGTCGGGCAGAACGATCCGCGATGCCCTTCGCGAAGCGTCGACATCTACCGCGAGAGGCTCCTCCAGCTTGGCAAGAAGTTCGAGGAGTACCGCTACGACGCCGGGCACGGCTCGCTCGTCGTCGACGAGCAGCTCCGCCAGGTCGAGATGCAGATCGCCTTCGCGGCACGGAACCTCGGGACGCAAGAACCGATCGCTTGACCTCCCGCCTAGCATGCCTCCCGGACGGGGAGGCACGTGGTGGGGATTTTCAGCAAGCTCTTCTCTCGGAGAAGGAGGCGTAGATGGCCGTCAAAGTGAGCCGGACCGACTCGAGCATCGGGGCGGTCCCGTCCGGGACGAAGATCAAGCTACAGGTCAGTCCAACCGCGGCCGACGATACGGTCAAATGGGAGCTTGGCTCGAAAGAGCAGGCCGGCAAAGACGCCACGCTCGAGATCACGGTGGACGGCAACACCGCCGGCATGTACACCGCGACCGTCACGCACAAGGCGGGCGGGAGCGACACGGCACAGTTCGACGTGAGCCTCGCGTCGGAATCAAAACCCTTCTACGAAGCGGAGTTCGCGACGACCGCGGCCATCGTGATCGGAACAGTCAGCGTCCTCGTCCTCGCGATTGGGGCCGGTCGCATCATCGACAAGTCAGGCGCCGACTGGAACGCGACCGGTGGGAATCTCATGTTCGCTGCGGCGCTCACGCTTCCGGTGCTCGTTCTCGGCGGCCTTGCGCTCGCCGTGGGACTCTTCATGGCCGCGGTCGAATGGCGCGGTCGTTTCCAGGCGGAAGCGCGGAAGCCCGCCGGTCGGCCGGGAATCGTTCCAGCCTTGCCGGAAGGTGTCGACAAGATCATCGAGTCCATCGGCAAGCTGCAGGGCGCGACGCTCGTGCTGGTGGTGGCCACGCTCCTGCTCTTGGGGTCGATCTGGGGCGTCGCGTCTTCCGCGGCTGGAACCGCACCTTCACCTTCTCCTTCGCCGAGCCCGACCGCGGGTTCGACGGGAGCGACGGGAACGACGGGAACGACGGGGCCGACAGGCACCCGCTAGAGCCGCATCGAGTTCGGGTGAAGCCCGAGGTACCGCGACGACCGCGGCGTCGCGCGGTTCGTTGCGAATGACACAGTGCATCCGACATAACGAATCTTTCGCCCTCTGAGGTTGTTCAATTCGCAGATCCCCATGACAGGAGAACGACCCGAATGACGCTGGCCGTTTCTACCGCCGCACCCGTTGCGGTGGACCCGCGCACCCGTACGCAGATCGTCGCCGCGGTCCTCCTCGGCCTTTTCCTGGCGGCTCTCGACCAGACCGTCGTCGGCACCGCGCTGCCGCGGATCGTCACCGACCTCCGCGGGAACGATATCTACACGTGGGCTTTTACCGCGTATCTCCTGACCGCCACGATCAGCGGCCCGATCTACGGAAAGCTCTCGGATCTCTTCGGTCGCCGGCCCGTGCTCCTGTTCGCCGTCTCCGTATTCCTGATCGGGTCCTTGCTCGCCGGCCTCTCGCAGGAGATGTGGCAATTCGTCGCCTTCCGGGCGGTCCAGGGCCTCGGCGCCGGGGCGCTCTTTCCGGTGGCCCTCGCGGTCATCGGGGACATGTTCGACGCGAGCGAACGAGGGAAGTACCAGGGTCTGGTCGGCGCGGTCTTCGGGCTGAGCTCCGTGATTGGACCGGCGATCGGCGGGGTCATCACCGACACCGTCGGCTGGCACTGGGTGTTCTTCGTCAACCTTCCGCTCGGCGCGATCGTCTTCGCGGTGATTTGGCGCGCGCTGCCGACGATCCGGCCGAGCGCGGCGAGGCCGCGCATTGATTACCTGGGCGCATCTGTCCTCGTCGCGGCGCTCGTGCCCATCCTCGTTGGATTGACAAACAAGCAGAGCGCCGAGTGGAGCGATCCGGCCGTGGGCGGTCTCATCGCCCTCGGTCTCGCGATCGCGGCGGTCTTCGTCTGGGTCGAGTCGCGCGCGTCCGAGCCCATCGTCCCGCTCGGGCTCTTCCGCAACCGGGCGTTCACGATCTCGGTGATCGCGATGTTCGCTGCCTCGATGGCGTTCTTCGCGCCGGTCGTCTTCCTGCCGCGGTGGTTCCAGGCCGTGGGCGGCGCGAGCGCGACCGAGTCGGGCTATCAGATCCTCGCGCTCCTCGGTGGTCTGATCATCAGCGCGATGGCCTCCGGCCAGATCGTGGCCCGCACCGGCCGCTACAAGCTGCTCGCACTCAGTGCTGCTGCCGTGCTCGGCATCGGGCTGTTCCTGCTCTCGAACCTCCGAGCGGACACACCGCTGCCCGTCCTCTGGGCCTGGATGTTCATCACGGGGCTTGGGGTCGGCCCGATGTTCTCGATCTTCACCCTCGTGGTCCAGGGTGCCGTCGCGCCACGGCAGATCGGAACGGCGACGAGCAGCCTGACCTTGTTCCAGCAGCTCGGCGGCAGCGTCGGCCTCGCGATCGCCGGCACCGTCTTTGGTTCGCGTCTGGTCGAGGAGATGCCTCGCCAGCTTTCGGCTTCGTCCGTCCCCCCGCAGGTCGCGTCGACCTTCGCGGGCTCGGCAAGCGGCGCGATAGGTCAGCTCTCGGGCGTCGGAGATCTTGGGCAGGCGATCCTCGCAGCGGCGCCGGTCGGTGCGCGAGCGCAGCTCGAGCCGTTCGTGCCGGACATCGTGGCCGCCGTCCACCGGGCGTTCTCGATCGCGACCGCGGACACGTTTACGTTCGGCATCGCGGCCGCGGCCGTTGCGGTCATCGTGGTGTCGTTCCTGCGCGAGACGCCGGCTCGCGATGCGGCCACCGAGGATCAGACGCTAGCCGCCTAGGTCGTTAACCTTCCGTCGCGTGGGGCTCACCGCTCGCGATCGCGCGGCCGCATTGGCGATCCTTGAGAACGCGCAGTGGGTGTATGCGCTGGGCCGCTATCCCAAGAAGCAGGTGCTCGACGATCCCGTCGACGTGCGGATGCTTCGCGACCGTGTCGAGGCGATGCGTAAAGCGGCGCGGGATCTCAACGCGGCTCAGAAGAAGAAGGTCGACGTCCCGTGGGACAAGGTCGAAGACACCGACGAATCGCCGGAAGCGCTCTGGGCTATGGCGAAGAAGGTGACGCCGAAGCTGATCGCGGAACTCCGCCCGCTCGTCAGCGACGCGCCGGAGGCGGCCTTCTTGATTTCGCCCGAGAAGAAGACCGAACCGAAGAAGAAGACCGCGACCGCGCGTAAGCGGAGGCGGTGAACCCGCCGTTCGCGTCAGGCGTCGCGACCCTGGTCGAAGAACCGCCTGGCCCCGGCGCAGGGCACTGGGCTGGCGCTCCCGGGGCGTTTAGCGACGGCGACGTCGTCTACCTCGTCTATCGGCTCCGCTGGCCCCGCCCGCGGCGCGGCGGCGAGCTTCGGATCGCGCGCGGCGACGGCGAACGGTTCCAGACGATCTGGCGAGCGACGCGAGAAGACTTCGCGAGCTCTTCTATCGAGCGGTGCGCGATCCTCCGCGACGGCCGGCGCTGGCGCCTGTACGTCAGCTATGTCGATGGCGTTGACGGGCGGTGGCGCATCGACGTCATCGAGGCGGGAACTCCCGACTCGCTCGACCCGGCGGCTCGGCGGCCCGCGCTCGACGCCGACATGGCGGGTGCGATCGCGGTGAAGGATCCGTGGGTCCGGCGTGTCGGTGACCGCTGGTGGATGTTCGTCTCGTATGGCGAGCGCCCGACCGGCAACAGACAGCTGCACGGAAGTGGCGACGCGCTCTCGACCGGCGCGGTCAAGTCCGATACCGGGCTCGCGACGAGCGCCGATGGTCTGCGCTGGAAGTGGGAGGGGCGAGTGTTCGCGGGTGCGACCAAGGGCTGGGACAGGTCCACGGCGCGTCTGACCACCGCGTTCCGGGCGGAGGATGGATGGCGCGGCCTCTACGACGGAAGCGCGGACATCAGCGAGAACTACGAAGAGCGTTGCGGGATGGCGCGAAGCGCGGATCTGCGAACGTGGGAGCGGCTCGGCTCAGGGCCGGCGGTCGGCGCGGCCGGAGGACCCGGGACGGTCCGCTACGTTGAGAGCGTCGTCTTCGGTGAGCGGCTGCTTTTCTTCTTCGAGCGCACGCGTCCAGATGGTGCGCACGAGCTCTGTTCGGCGTCGGCTCCGCTTAGCGGATCGGACCCCGACACGTCTGACTGATGCAGAAGGCCTGGCCGAGGAGGATGACCAACCCGACCAACAGGGCGTAGATGAGCCAGAGCGCGCCGACCGCGATCGTCGCCCACACGAGCCAGTGCGAGGGGCGGCTCGCGTGCGAGTCGTCGCGGAACTGGAGGTATGCGATGACGACCGCGGCGACGTCGATGATCGTGATCACGACGGCGACCGGTGCGTTTGTGATCATCTGTCCATAGCCGCCACCGACGACGGCGAGCAGATGCGGAATGACGCTGACGGCAAACGCGATCCGCAGCTCGTACGGTGGTCGCGCCGCTTCGGCCCCGAGCGGTACGTTCGGACGTACGGCGTCGATTCCAGGGCGGTCGCTTGCGATCGGCGTTTCACTCACTGAGGCGTGATAGTGCGCTCCGCTGAGCGCGTAGTCCGCGTCTCCG
Source organism: Candidatus Limnocylindria bacterium (assembly GCA_050692175.1). Lineage (GTDB taxonomy): Bacteria > Chloroflexota > Limnocylindria > P2-11E > P2-11E > 3-1-20CM-2-70-9. The sequence continues at coordinate 4,765 of JBOGTG010000041.1, forward strand.
CGGTTGCAATCGCGTTAGCGCATCGCCTCGAGGAGCGGCGTCACGTCGCGGTGGAAGACGTCCTGCTCGACCAGGGGGCTTCTCTGCAAGAGCCGGGATGCGCTGACCGACCGCGTCCTCGTACGTCGGGAGCTCGACCTGGTAGTAGATGCCGATCGGGGATGGGGTCGGTCTCGCAGCTCCGCGCGAAGGCCGCCGCCTTCTTCGCGATCATCTCCTGCGCGTCGGTCGGGTCCTGCACCTTCCCCTCGTAACCCTCGCAGCCCTCGGCTGTCGTCGCCTGCACGTTGTCGGTGGAGTGACGGTCAGCGCGCGATGCGACGGCTGCATGTTCACTGCAGCGATTCGATGAATTCTCGCGGACTTTTGACAGGGATCCGAGAGCGGAGCCGCACGAGGTGCGGATCGCCGGACACGAGCGCGTCGGCGCTCGCGGCGCGTGCGAGTCGGATCAGGTATTCGTCGCCGGGATCCTCGCTCAACGGCCCCGCGACGGAAGGCTCAGGATCTTCGAGCGACGTGCTCTCCCGCCGAATCAGCTCGAGAAACGCTTCGACCTCGTCGAGCGTGACGTAAGCCCGGAATTTACCGCGTCTCAGGACCGCTCCGAGCTCGTCGAGGAGCGCCGGTGACGTGATCATCTCGAAGGTGCCCGCTCGGAGCTCGACAAGGATGCGCGCGCTCGCGCCATGAGGCGTGAGGAGCGCCGAGATCAGGACATTCGGGTCAAGAACGACGCGCCGCACGCTTCGGCCCGC
>JBOGTG010000042.1:0-8425 GCA_050692175.1 Candidatus Limnocylindria bacterium
GGGTGCACACGAGATACTCGCCCTCCTCCCGGACCGGGGCGTGGTGCTCGTCCGGACAGGCCAGGAGCTCGAGCAGCCCGCGATCGATCGGCACGCTGGCATTGTGAGCCTCAGAGCGCGGTCGACGGCGGACCGGCTCCCGACGGCGCCGGCATCGTCGATGACGCGAAAGCGCTGGCCGCGCCCCGCTCCCGGCGTTCGACGGCCGCGCCCACGATGAGCTCGTCGTCTCCGGCCATAGCGAGGATTGGGATCGACCCGAAGTAGTTCTGAAGGGAGCGCCACGCGAAGAAGAGCGGAACGAACGGGAAGATGACCGCGCCGATCGGCACGCTGCGCCAGAAGCGCCAGAGGACCGCGGCGACCCCGAAGAAGGAAACGGCGGCCAGCACCCCGTAGACGGCGCGGGGCAGGAGCGGGAACGGACCATCGAGCCCGAAACGCACGAAGCCGACGCCATGCGGAGGGAGCGCGCCGAGCATCGGCGCGCCGACGCCGACGAAGAACGCGTTGGGGCTATCGATCATGAACGGGAGGTTCGGCACGAGGGCCACGACGGCGACGATCGCCGCGCGGCGGAGCGCCTCGGCGCGGCCATCGCGTTTCCATACGCCGAGGAGGTAGAAGGGAGCGCAGAACCAGGCCGGTTGCCGTGACGCGACCGCGAGTCCGACGACGATCGGTGAGAGCCATCTCGACTGGACGAAGATCCAGGCGATCGCCATCAGCACCCACCACGTGGGATCTACGCCCGCGAGGATGTTCTGGCGGACGATGACCGTGTTGCCGACGACACCGGCCGAGACGAGGGGACGCCACGGGATCCGAACCTTGCGAAGAAGGACCAGGACGAGCACGAGGATCTCGGCGAGATAGATCCAGCGGATGTCGGCTACGCCGAGGGCGATGAACGGAGTGACCAGCAGGAAGTTGAGCGCCGGGTAGCTGAGCGAGCGGACAACGCTCCCGTCCTCGTAGTGCGTGGCCAGCTCCGGGTCGATCTCGAACTGGGCCAGGGCGGCGGGAAGATCGAACGTTCTGTACGGGTCGTGGCCAGCGAGGAGCTGCTGCGCGGCCACGTGCGGCACTACGACGGCGTCGACGTGGTAGCCCTTGCCGAGAACGAGCGCCATCGCGGCGAGCACGAACGTGGCAAGCGCAAGACCGGTGGCGAGGGCGTCGCGCGTCGAAGGCCGGAGTGGCACGACCGCGAGGATCGGGAGAACCCCAACGGCGATCAGCGCCATCACGTCGTCAGGTGCGATACCGGGCGAGGCCACAACGAGATGCCGCTCGACCACCGTCGCCACGGTCGCGACCGCGAGAAGGCCGAGACCGATGCGGCGCAGCCGCTCGTCCGGATCGCGCGCGCTCCGATCGAGGAGCGCGGCCACGAGATTGATCAATGAGAGGACCGCCGCGAACGCGAGAACTGGGGGGAAGGCGCCGGCGAGAGGCTCGGGGCCGAAGAACCGGAGCGCGGGCGTCCACAGCGCGAAGGCTGCGACGGTCAGCGGCCGGAAGGTCGGCGGCGTCGCAACGTAACCGAGCAGCGCGACGAGGAAGTAGAGGCCCATTGCGAGCGCGTCCCCGGAGAGGGTCGTGATCGCGACTGCGTAGGTGATCGCCGCCAACACGAAGCCGAGCGCCGGCGCCCAGCGGGGCGGATGACGCAGCGTCGCGATCAGAATCAGCGCGAGGTAAAAGGTGTAGCCACCCGCGAACGCGAGATCGGTACCGCCTTCTTCGAGCGTGTGCCAAACGCTGGCGGCGGAGACGATCCCCGTCGCCGTCAGCGCGAGTGCGGCGCGGAGGAGCGTGCTGGAGGCCATGCGACCAAGGAGGGTAGTCGCGTGGCGTGTCAGCGAGGCGTCAAGAGTCGGGGGGCTCCGCCCCCCGGCCCCCGACGCTCGACGATGAACGTCGCGATCGCGACAGCCTGCGTGATGAGCGCCACGACGAGAACGATCCGCGCGACCGAGACGGCGTCGGTCGCGACGCTCACCAGGAGCACCGCCTCGAGAACGACCGCGAGCGCCAGAAGGACGCCCACGCGCATCTCGCCCCGGCCGACGAAGTAGCTGATCCAGAGGTTGAGGAGGGCGTTGGACAAAGCGGCGATTCCGTAAACAGGCGCAACGGCGACCGTACCCGGGTATTGGTTCCCGACGATGAGGCCGACGAAGAACGCCGGCGCGATGATGTACGCGAGGGCCGCGAGACCGCTCGTCGCGAGGACCAATCCGAGGGCGAGGAAGAGCGGACGCTCCGTCGGCTCGCCGCGCGCGTGCGCGCGGGCTGTTCGTTCGAGAAGCAGGAAGCCGACTGCGATCGGCGCGAAGAGCACGATCTTGCCGAGCGTCACCGCTCCCGCGTAGCTGCCCGCCTCGACGGGGCTCAGGATCGCCGGCGTGAGGACCGCGTCGATGTTGGTGAGCGCCGCGTAGGCGAGCAGCACGACGGCGGCGAACGCGAAGAACCTGGTCTCCGCTCCGCCGAGCTCGACGATCGTCGTCGCCCGACGTGCGGCGCGGAGAAGCGGGGCGAGCGGCACCGCCGCCAACAGCAAGCTCACCGCGATCGCCGCGGCAGCAGCCGCGAACGCCCCGTTCACGCCGAAGCCGAGGACGACGAGCGCGACTCCGAGTAAGAGACGCGCGCCCGCCTGCACGATGAGGACGCTCCCCATCCAACCGAACCGCGCGAGGCCCTGCAGGAGACCCAGCGCGAACGTGAGCGTACCCGCGAAGAACAGGCTGACGCCGAGGACCGGAACCGATACCGCCGGGAGCGCCAGAACGCCCGAGATCGGCCCGGTGAGCGCGATGACCGCCAGAGCGAGACCAGCCATGGCGATCGCCACACGCATCGACCAACGTCGCACGAACTGGTGCATCGCGGCTTCGTCGTCGCGGGCGCGGTACTGCGCGGCGAGCCTCGCGGTCGCGGATTGGATGACCTGGCTGGAGATGGCCTCGAGGATCAGCACGCCGAAGAGCGCGATGAGGATCGCGTACTGCTCAGCCGTGAGGAGCCGGGCCATCACGAGCTGGTAGCCGAAGGCGAGGACGTTCGCCACGGTCGTGGCGGCGAGGAGCCAGAGCGCGCCGGCGTTCGCGCGGACTCTGGAGATCACCGGCGGGAGTATGACGAAGCGATCCCCCTGGGCCACGCGACATCGCGCGCGCCCGAGAAGGCAGCGAGGTCATCGACGGCGTCTTCGATGGCACGACGCGTCGCGCGGTCACGTGGCGCGTCGCGTTCGAGGTGGAATGTGACGACTTCGAGCACGCCACGCTGGCGGTCTACCTTCGGATCGACCGTCCCGATGAGCTGGTCCCGGTGCAGGATCGGCATCGCCCAGAACCCGCGCACACGGAGGTGCTTGGGCACGTAGATCTCCATCCGGTAGCGCATCCCGAAGAGAAGCTCGGTGCGCTGGCGATCGATGATGAGGTTGTCGAAGGGGGAAAGCAGAGTCGTCCGTTCGGATGCGTCAGGAAGTCGCCGCAAGTTCGACGTTAGCGCGATGTGCGGACCGCGCAGACCGGCGACCTCGACGCGGCTGGCGGTGCCGTCGCGTTCCGCCGCCGCGAGCGCTTCGGCCGTCACAAAGCGCCCGAGCGCGTAGACGCGCCGCAGCTCCTGAAGAGTTGCCACGCCCGTCGCCGCGAGAGCGCGCTCGGTGGCGACGCGCGCCGCCGCGGTGGGGCTGAGCGGCTTCACAACCGGAAACCAGGCCTTCGCGAGGGTAAAGAAACGCCGCCCGCTCGCGCGTCCGCCGATCGTAACGTCGCCGAGCCGGATGAGGAACGAGAGCATCTGGGACACGTTGCGATCGGCGTTCCACCCCGACGTCGTCCACGAGTGCACCGACCGGTCCTCGAACGCGCTGAGCGGCAGCGGCCCCTCCTTGCGTAGCCGGTCGAGGACGTGACGCCGCAGGCGCGCGTTCCGTTTAACCCAACCGGTGACCCGCGCCGCGTACGGGCCGTCACCCCTCCGGACCGCTCGCATCCGCAGCGCGTGCAGCGGCAGGTCGGAGGTCGGCGCGATGAACGTGATGTACTCGAACAAGGCGCGGTCTCGCCACATGACGCGATCCAGATCGGCGAGCTTGTAGCGGCCGAGCCGCGACCAGAGCACCAGGAGCTGGTTACGCGCGACCACGTTCGTGGGATCGAGCTGCAGATATCCGATATGCTCGACGGTCCGAAGGATGCTGGCCGCGTTCGGGCGACTCACACGGTCGAGAAGCTGCCCGTGGATCGCGAGACGACGCGCGTCCGGGAGCGTGATCTTTATGCGACGGGGACCTGTGGGTGCTTCTCCGGGGCGCGCTCGAGGAAGTTCACGATGAGCTCTTCCGACTCGGGCGACTCGTACGACTCGATGAGACCCGCATCGGCGAGCCTCGCGATCTCCGGATCGATCGGAAGCTTCGCGATGAGCGGTGCGTTCGACGCGATGACCAGCTTGAGGCCCTGCGACGGCCCGAAAACCTCAATCGTGGAGCCGTCCGGGACGCGCACGTAGGCCATGTTCTCGACGATGCCGAGAATGTCGCCGCCGAGCTGCTTCACGAGCTTCACCGCCTTGGTCACGATCATCGCGGCGAGGGCCTGCGGTGTAGTAACGAGGACCACGCCGTCGACCGGCAGGGCCTGCATCACGGTGAGCGGCGCGTCGCTCGTTCCGGGAGGAAGGTCGACGATCAGGTAGTCGAGCTCGCCCCAGTTCACGTCGCTGAAGAACTGGCGGATGGCGCCGGAGACCATCGGGCCGCGCCAGATCACGGCCTCGCCCTCCTCGGGCAGGAGCAGGTTCATCGACATGATCGGGATCCCCCCGCGCGACTTGGGCGGGTTGAGCGTCTTGCCGTCGGATGAGACCGGCTTCTCGCGCACGCCGAACATGCGCGGGATCGAGGGACCGGTGATGTCGCCGTCGAGAACGCCGACGCGAAAACCGCGGCGCTTCAGGCCGACGGCGAGGAGCCCGGCCACGAGCGACTTCCCCACCCCGCCCTTGCCTGACATCACCGCGATGACGTGCTTGATGCCTTTCTGCTCGGCCATGCCGCGCATCTTCATTCCGCCCGCTCCGGCGGTCGCGTTCGCGGCCGGGAGGTTATCCGGCAGCTTGCCCGTGTCGGCGTAGGTGTTCAGGTCGCGCATGAGGTCTTCGACGTTGACGCGGCCGCCCCCGTGCCCGGTCGCGCCGGCCATGATCGTCTCGCTCTTGGAGATCGAGCAGGACGCGCAGGAGAGGCCGTAGCGCGCGAAGATCCGAGCAGCGTCGGGCCAACGCTCGACGACGCTGGAGATGGTCATGTCATGGCTGATCTGCGCCAAGTGGAGTCCTCCAGACCTGCGGGGGACCTGAAGGGGGCTCGGCCCCCTTCAATGGCTCGATTGTACCGTTGCATTTCGTGCATCACAGGGGCCGTCAGCGCTCACGTCTTCTGATCGCGCTCGCGATCGCTGTGCTCGTCTTCGTCGTCGAAGCGATCGCGTCGATCTTCGCGAACAGCCTTGCGCTGCTTGCGGAGGCGTTCCACGTCCTCATCGACGTGGTCGCCCTCGGCATCGCCTTCGTGGCTGTGTGGCTCGGAAGTCGTCCGGTTACCGATCGCCGAACGTTCGGGCTCCTCCGGCTCGAAATACTCGCGACGGTCCTGAACACGGTCCTTCTGCTGGTCGTCGCGACCGTCGTACTCGTCGAAGGCGTGCGGCGCTTCAGCGAGCCTTCGCACGTGGAGAGCGGCCTCGTCCTGGCGGTGGCCACGATCGGTCTTCTCAGCAACGGCGTGTCGGTCTACCTGCTGCGCGATCCACATGCGTCGCTCGCGGTGCGTGCTGCGTACCTGGACGTGCTTGCGGACGTCGTCGCCTCGGTGGCCGTGATCATCTCCGCGCTGGCGAACATCTTTGCGGGCCTTCAGCTCGGGGACACGCTCGCGGCGTTTCTCATCGTCGCGCTGATCGTGCCACGGTCGATCGGCCTCTTGCGCGAGGCGATCGACGTGCTGCTCGAGGCGACGCCGCGCAACGTCGACGTCGAGACGCTGCGCGAGCACGTGCTGGCATGCAGCGGGGTGATGGACATCCACGATCTCCACGTGTGGACGATCACGAGCGGTATGAACGTGATCTCCGCGCACGTCGTGATGCACAGCGGCGCTGATCCAGCGGCGGTGCTCGACGATCTGGAGAACTGCCTTCGCGGCGACTTCGACATCGAGCACTCGACTTTCCAGCTCGAGACGGAGGATCGAAAGCGCCTCGAGAGCGGGACGCACCCGTGAACGGGAGTCGAACCGGACCGGTCCAACTCCCGTGCTGACTACGGAACGATCGAACTCGTGCCGAGTGGGGTGACCACGCGGATGTCGACGGTGCCGCTGCCCGGGGTCGGCGGCAGGGCGAAGATGATGGCGTCGTCCTGGACGGTGAAGCTGGGCGAGGCGGTCAAGCCGAAGAGCACCTGGGTCGCGCCGCTGAACCCGCAGCCGGTGATGCGGATGGCCGGGTTGGTGAAGTCCTGGCTCGGGTGGGCCGGCGCACCGATGGTCGGACCTTGATTGGGCGTCAGACCGCTGATGCGCGGCGTCACCGGCTGGACCACCGGGCTGTAGGTGGGTGTGCCCGGGAAGTTGGTGCCCGCCGAGGCGTTGAGCGCGAAGGCTCCCGTGAACACGTCGATCCGGGTGTTGGCGAACTCCGGCGCGAGCGCCGTCGAGGTGAGGAACTTCGAGATGCTGACGTCGGAGAAGGCCGCCGGATCGCCGACCGAGCTCAGCATGGTGATCTGGGTGTCCGAATCGACGGTGAAGCTCTGCGGCACGATGTCACGGACGGCCGGGATGACGTCGCCGCTCAAGCCCGATCCGGTCATCACGATGGTGGTGTTGCCGCACACGCTTCCGCTCGACGGGGTGACCCCGGTGATCGTCGGCGGAGCGACGTAGGTGAAGCGCCACGGCGGAATGTTGCTGAGAGCGTCCACGACGAACGGTGAGAGGTGGCTGGTCGACGCCGTTGCCGTCGTCGCATCGGCTCCGCTGGTGACGCGAGTCACAAGCTTCTCTACGCTGCCGGCGGCGTCGAGCGTGCTGATCCGCGCGCTCGAGACATTCACGGATGTCGCCGCTTGGAATCCGATGCTGATCTCCGCATTCGCACCGAGCTGGTGGACGATCCGCCCGAACGCGTCGAAAGCGTCTATCTCGATGGAGACGAGGCGCCGCGTCCCCGACGGCTGAGGGATGGTCGCGCCTCCAGCCGATCCGAATCGGATCCAGGCGACAGGCGTGCCCGAAGGGAGCGCGAGGACGACCGGCGATTCGCCGACCTGCGTGGTGATCACCGCGGAGCTGCCAACGGGCACGGAGAAGACCGTCGTCGCCGCTTCGCCGGAGACGCTCGCCGTGAGAAGCTCGGCGGCGGACGTCGCGATCCCGCGACCGCTCTGGGCCTCGACCTCGCTCCGGAACGCACCGACGATGCGATCAGCCCTCGCGCCGTCGCCTTTCTCGATCGCTCTGGCGGCAGCCTCAACCTTCGCATTGAGGCTCTTGCCGATCCCCGGCGAGATCGCGCCCGCCGCGGCCAGGACATCGATCTGCTTCGCGACCGTCTCGAGCTGTGGAGGCGTTGGAGCGGCGGCCGCAATGCCAGCGCTCGGCAGGCTGAGTACGAGTACGAAAAGGGGCACAGTGAACCAAACAAGACGCTTCAACACCCTGGAGTCCCTCCCCGCGCGCGCGTGACTTCCTACCTGATCGATTGGTGCTGTGCGCGGGTGTAAGGCCTGTCATGTGGCAAGTCAATGTCCTTTAACCGGTCGTATTACAGAGAACGCGCGGGCTGAACGAGTTGCATTCGGCCGCGATTGGGTTGAGGAGGCCTGGAATGGGTCCGCACCAGGGGCGAAGAGCTGGTGCGCCGCGCAATAGCTGGATCGGCGAGCGCGTCTAGATCGCTATCACCTGGGTGACGCCGTAGATCACCGCTGCACAGACGAGAGTGGCCGCGAGCACCATCCACCCGGACTCTTTGCGATGCGCCTCCGGAAGGAGCTCGGCGCCCGCGACATAGAGGAAAAAGCCCATGAAAAGCCGAGCAATGCGCCGAGCGCTGCGCCCTCGATGTTGATGGCGAAGGCCACAAGGACACCGATCACCGGCGCGAGGGCAATCCACCACCAGCCAGCGGAACGCGGTTCTCCGCGACGCGTCGTTCTCGAGGAGCACGCTGACGGTTCCGATGCCATCGGAGAAATCGTGGAGAACGACGACAACAGCGACGATGAGGCCAAGCTCCGCCCCGGCGTGAAAAGCCGCGCCGACCGCCAGTCCGTCCAGGAAGCTGTGGACGCTCATGCCGCCCGCGCCAAGTGTTCCGACGTGCTCGTGGCGGTCGAC
>JBOGTG010000043.1:0-1854 GCA_050692175.1 Candidatus Limnocylindria bacterium
AGGTGGCCGGCCATCAAGGCGGGATGCAGCGCTACACCGCGCGCGTCTTCAACCGCGAGGAGGACGCGATGGCCGCAGTCCTCAAAAAGTCGATCAAAGAAGGCGATGTCGTCGTGATCCGCTACGAGGGTCCGAAAGGTGGCCCTGGGATGCGCGAGATGCTGAGCGTCACGGGGGCGATCGTCGGCGAGGGTCTCGGCGACAAGGTCGCCCTCATAACCGACGGCCGTTTCTCAGGCGCGACACACGGTCACATGGTCGGCCACGTTGCGCCCGAGGCCGCGGTCGGCGGACCCATCGCGGCGGTCCGCGACGGCGACTCCATCGTTATCGATCCGGAGAAGCGCCTCCTCGAGCTGGAGATCGCGCCCGAGGAGCTGCGCCAGCGCCTTGTGACGGTCCGCCACCCCGAGCCCATCTACAAACAGGGCGCCCTCGCCAAGTACGCACGCCTCGTTTCAAGCGCGTCCCAGGGAGCGGTCACCTCGCTCTAACCGTCGCGCGTTCTCGAGCGCGAGCCCCATCATCCACTGACGTTGCGCAGCAGGATCACCCTCGCGTGCTTCGTGATCGGCGCCGTTCTCATCGGCCTCAACGTCCTCAACCTGCCGATGACCGACGCCCTCCGGCCGTATGGCTTGTATGCCGGGATCGGCCTGCTGTTGCTCAGCCTCGTTCTGGTCCTTACGCGACCGCGTGCCGAGGAGATGCCTGCCCCGCGCGATCTCCAGCCGGCAGGGGATGTGCTCGAACCGGCCCCGCCGGTCGCGCCGCCGCGTGCGGAAGTCGCGCTGCGGGTCGGCGGGAATGCCGCATCCGATTCGTCGCTGCGCTGGTACTACGTCACGGCCGCGACCACCACCGAGGTCGCGGCGCCGAAAGCCGAACTCCGCGTGGCGGTCCGCGGAGAGGAGGTGGGTGCTCAGCGATGGCAATGGCAGGCCGGCGAGGGCGTCGTGAACCTCACGCACGTCGGGGCGCACATTCCGATCGTGATCGGCTGCGTGAGGGAGTCGGCTGAGCCGGCTGGGTCCGGCTGGGCGGTTCCGTTCAAGAACTGGTACCTCACTCCGAATGCGCTCTCGGCCGTGGGTCCCTTCCTCGCGCCGTTCATCGCCGGTTTTCGGCACGTCTTCGACGTCAGTGTTAGCTGGCAGGAACGGGGCATCGCGCAGAGCTCGTCCGCGTCGTTCGAGCTCCGCTTCTGGCGCGAGCCGACGTCGGAGCCTCGCTTCATGTTGATTGGCAACAGGCCCTCTTATCGCGATCAGGTCGGCGGCCTCGGCGAGCTGCGCGACAGAGGCACGGCCCTGCGGAAAGAAGGAATGATGCTGCCGCTCGCCGCACTCGGCGTGTGGCTCGGGCGCGTCGACTCGTGGGCGAGCGAAACGCGAGCCCTCATCGCTGAAGTCTCGACGGCTGACAGTGATTACTTTTGGGCGCTCAAGAACTTCGACGCGCCCTTGTTCGAGGGTGTCCGGCTGCACGACGAGCGACATCGCCGGGCGCTTCGCGAGCTTCACGAAAGGTTGATCCGGCTCCAGTTCTTCATGCGACCCGCAGGGACGTAGCGCAGCGGTGCCGAGCTTTTCGCCCGGCACCGCTTTGCGGGGACGCGCGTGACTAGCGGCCGCGTGGTCCCTTCGGCCGGGTCGAATCGACGAGCCGCGTGATCTTGTCCGCGAGTTCGTTGGTGAGCTCTGTGGCCTGGTCGGCGGTGATCGTGCCGGCGGCCTGCGCGGCGGCGATCCTCGCCTGCGCGTCGGCGGTCAGCGCGGCGACGAGGCCGTCGCGTGACTTGCCCGACGTCGCCGCGGCGATCTGCGCGAGCGTCTGGCCGGCCTGCATCTTCGT
>JBOGTG010000044.1:0-3375 GCA_050692175.1 Candidatus Limnocylindria bacterium
CTACCTCCTGCGACGCACGTGAGATTCGCCTAGATTTGCGGTATCTCCAAAACAACGACGCTCGAGCGTGGTGACTGGCTGACGCTGGGGGAGGCGAGCCGGATGCTCGGCGTCGACCCCGACACGCTCCGCCGGTGGGCGGACTCGGGAAAGATCGACGTGTTCACCACCCCCGGCGGGCACCGCCGGTTCCTCCGCTCATCGATCGACGCGATGCTTCCTCGTCCGCGGCAAACGCGGCGGCAGTCCCTGAGCGCTCTGGGGGAGGCTCCCGACCGCGTCTCCGCTGAGTTCCGCAAGCGGGTGCGCGTCGACCTCGCCGCGCAGGACTGGTACTCGCGCTTTGACGAGGACTCGCTCCGCTGGTTCCGCGAGCGAGGCGTTCGCATGAGCGACCTGCTCCTCGGCCATCTCGACACCACCCGCGCGGTCGGCCGCGACCAGCTCATCGCGCAGGCCGCGGTGCTCGGACGCGAATACGGCGTCGAGGCTCACCGGCACGGCTTATCGCTCGGCGAGGGCACGCAGGCCTTCCTCTTCTTCCGCGCGCGGTTCATGTCGGAGATCGCGAACGTCGCCCGACGCCGCGGGCTCGCCTCAGAACAGGCCGCGCTCCTGTTCGAGGAGGCCGACCGCGCGCTCGACCGCGTGATCCTGGCTTTAATCGAGGGACATCAAGCGAGATGAAACCCGGGGGCCGGGGGGCGAAGGCCCCCGACGCATGAGCGATCCCAAGGCCCTCGGCCAACGCGCGATCAAGGCGATCGACGAGCGGCGCGATGCACTCTTCGCGCTCTCGCGCGCGATCCACGCGAAGCCCGAGCTCGCATACGAGGAGCGGGAGGCCGCCATCCGCATCACCGAGTTCCTCGAAGGCGCCGGGTTCGCCGTCGAGCGCGGCTACAAGGGCATCGAGACCTCGTATCGCGGCGAGGCGAAGGGCCGTGCCCCTGGACCGACGGTCGCGATCCTTCAGGAGTACGACGCCCTCGCCGAGATCGGCCATGCCTGCGGCCACAACCTCATCGCGATGATCGGCGTCGCCGCATCCGTCGGTGTCCGCGCAGTGATGGACCAGCTGCCGGGGAAGATCGCCGCGATCGGCACACCTGCGGAGGAGGGCGGCGGCGGGAAGGTCGCGCTCATTCGCGCCGGCGGCTTCGACGATGTGGACGCCGCGATGATGATCCACCCGACTTCCGGACGGTCGCTCGCCGGACGCCACTCGCTCGCGTCGAATCGCGTGATGGTCGAGTTCGGGGGAAAGTCGGCGCACGCGGCGTCGCAGCCCGATCTCGGCATCAACGCGCTCGACGGTGTGCTGCAGCTCTTCAACAACGTGAACGCGATGCGGCAGCAGCTCCGACCGGACGCGCGAGTGCACGGGATCATCACGAACGGCGGCAGCGCGGCCAACGTCATCCCCGACTACGCCGCGGCACGCTTCTCGATCCGTGCGCTCGATCGCCGCTACCAGCAGGAGGTGCTGCGCCGCTTCATCGCGTGCGCGGAGGGCGCGTCTAAGGCGACGGGCACGAAGCTGACCGTGACTGTGAACGAGAACGCCGGATACGAGAACATGGTGTTCTCGACGCCGCTCGCGGACCGGTGGTCCCACCACATGCGCTCGCTCGGGATCCAGGTCTTCGAGGCGCGTGACGACGAGCGCGTCGGATCGACGGACATGGGCAACGTCATGCAGGTCCTTCCGGCGATCCATCCGTACATCGCGATCTCGCAGGAGCCCATCCCCGGACACTCGACCGCGTTCCGCGAGGCCGTCGTGCAGCCGGAAGCGCACCATAACGCACTCGTCGCGGCCAAGGCCCTCGCGCTGACCGCAATCGACGTGCTCGCCGATCCGGCCGTCCTTCGCAAGGCACGCAGCGAGTTCGATGAACGCCGCGCTCGCGGGATCGTGAAGGGACGCAACTGAAGCTTTCGCGCGACATCTGGCTCCTGACCGGAGCGCAGATCCTGTTCGGGTGCGGATTCGGGGTTCTGTCGGCGGTGTGGCCGCTCTACCTCCGCGAACTCGGCGCGAGCGCGCAGGAGATCGGGATCGTCTTCGGCGCGGGAAACCTCGTCGCGGTCCTGTGCTTCCTGCCGGCCGGCTATCTCGCCGACCGGATCGGCCGCAAGCCGGTCATCATCGCGGCGTCCCTGTGCGCCGCGCTCGGCGTCACGTCGTTCGTGCCGCTCACCGATTGGCACGGCGCGTTCGTGGGCTCCGCGCTGTACTGGTCCGGGACAGCCGGTCTACCACTCCTCATCGCGTACGTCACGTCGAGGACTCCGCGGGCGGAGCTCGGCCGTGCGCTCGGGATCGTCCTCGGGGCGTACTTCGCGGGCAACATCATCGGTGCGCCGGTCGCCGGAGTGATGGCGGCATCGGTCGGGTTCCGGTCGAGCATCGCCGTTGCGGCCGCGCTCCTGGCTGGCTCCGCCGCCGTCATGTTCGCGCTCCGGTCGGTTCCGCCAGTTGCGGAGCGCGGGCCATTTCGCCCGCCCCGGACGTTTTGGATTCTCCTTGCCATCACGCCGTTCGCGGCGGGGCTCTCGATCGTGTCGCTCGCGTTCCTTCCCGTGTACCTGCGCGAGATCGCCACGATCCCGCTCGACCGGCTCGGCGTGTATCTGGGTCTGGTCTCGGTGGGTGCGGCCGGTTTCGCGGTGGCGGCGGGCCGGCTCGCGGACGCGATCGGCGCGATCCCGGCCCTACTCGGCGCGGCGGGTGTGGTAACCGTGGCGAGCATGCTCATGACCTTCTCCGGCAGGGCCGAACCGCTCGTCGGACTGGCCGCGCTCCTCCTCGGTGCGACGCAGGCGGCGAATCCGGTCGTCGCGTCCGCGGTAGAGCGCATCATCCCGCCCGCGCGCGCCGCGCAGGGCTACGCGACGTACCAGGTCGCGTTCGCGCTCGGCTTCGGTGCGGGAGGCACGGCCGCCGGATTCCTTTACGACGCGGACCCGCTCCTGCCGTTCATCGCCACTGCGGCGCTGGCGCTGCCCGTCGCCGCGATCGTGGCCGCGGTGCTGTCGCGCGTCAGCGCCGCGCCGAGCCTCAGATCGGAGCTCAGCTGAAGTCCTTTAGACCGATCTGACCGGCGATCTCGACTGCGCGGTGCTGCGCGTCATCCGCTTCGGCGTCGCGACCGACAGCGCGCAGCACCTGGGCGCGATCACGTAGCGCTCGCGCCATCGACGGACGGGCCTCCATCCGCTCGAAGAGGACGACGGCCGAATCGAGATCGCGGAGCGCGGCGGCCCAATCCGGCGGGGACCGGCGGACGTGCGTTCGAGCGCGACCCCAGAGCGTCACCGCCTCGCCGAAGCGGTCCCCGTCTGCCTGGGCGGAGGTGAGCGCGTCGTTCC